>JBDSZO010000316.1:0-3133 GCA_039925105.1 Terrimesophilobacter sp.
AAACCGGCGAGGTCGCGCGCCGGGTCACCTTCACCGAACTGTTCTTCGACCTCGTGTTCGTGTTTGCCGTCACCCAGGTGTCGCAAATTCTGGTCGAAAACCACAGCCTCCTCGGCATTCTGTACACACTCATGCTCAGCGCCGCGATCTGGTGGATCTGGGTCGACACCACCTGGATCACCAACTGGCTAAACCCTGAAAACGGCTGGGTGCGCGCGATGCTCATCGCGCTGATGGCGCTTGGACTCCTGATGAGCAGTGCCATTCAGCACGCGTTCTCCGACAGAGCGGTCTTGTTCGCAATCAGTCTCGTCACGCTTCAGCTCGGTCGCAATGTGTTCACAATTCTTGCGTTTGCCAAACATCGCCCAGCTCACGCGGGCAACATGTTCCGGATGGCGGTGTGGCTTGCCGCCTCGGGCGGGTTCTGGCTTGCCGGCGCATTCCTGCCTCACATTCAGCTCTGGTTGTGGCTGATAGCAATCCTCATCGACTACTCGGGGCCGGCAGCACGATTCCGTATTCCCAAGATGGGCCCATCACCGCTCGAATCCTGGGACATCACCGGCGCACACATGGCGGAGCGGGTGAGCTTGTTCATCATCATCGCACTGGGGGAATCGATCATCGTTGCAGGGTCGACCTTCAGTTCGCAGGAGATCATCTGGTCGACGGTGAGTGCATTTTTTGCGGCATTTATCGGATCGGTCCTCCTCTGGCTCCTCTACTTCAGCCGCAGCCAGGGCGATGGCCGCGACTATATCGAGCACGCATCCGAGAGCGGACGCATTGCGAGAACCGCATACACCTACGTGCCGGTGCTCATGGTTCTCGGCGTCATCATCACGGCGGTCGCCGACCATGCAATCCTGCTCGAGTCGAATGGAACCAGCGCCTGGCCGGTTGGCTTGCTCTGTTCCGGTGCCGGTCTCTACCTTCTCGGGAATGCACTGTTCAGGAGGGCCACCGGCGGGCCGTGGCTCTCCGGTCATTTCGTCGGAATGGCAGCCCTTGCCGGGCTTTTCCTGCTGTACCCCGTGCTCACCGTGCTCACGCTGAGCTGGCTCACCAATGTGGTGTTGCTTGGTACCGTCGTGGTCGACGAGCTGCAATTCCGTCGCAGGTCACGACGACGCAACTCGTCCTGGCGTTGGGAGGAATTGCGGGGATG
Organism: Terrimesophilobacter sp.; assembly: GCA_039925105.1. Classification (GTDB taxonomy): domain Bacteria; phylum Actinomycetota; class Actinomycetes; order Actinomycetales; family Microbacteriaceae; genus Terrimesophilobacter. The sequence goes on from JBDSZO010000316.1 coordinate 1,172, forward strand.
ATCAGCGTCGTCGCCTGAGGGTCGCTGGACGACGAGAGTACTCCTCTCCTCCACAGGCCGGTGCAAAACGAGTTATCCCACCGTTTGCTCAACACGCCTCCCACATTTATTCGAGACTGGAAGAATCAATACATGTCCACTCTCCACGATATATTCGATACCGCACTTGCTGCGGCTGTCGATGCGGTCGCTGGGATCCCGGTGGACATCGCCACCGCAAAAGCACTCGATGACCGGGAACTCCTGCGCGCGCAATCCCGCCTCGGGCAGCTCAAGAGCCTGATCGATTCACGCTCCGCAGTACTCGCGGGTGAGATCGCCTTTCGCTCACGCCGCGAACTGGGCTATCAAGGACTTGCACAACGGCAGGGCTTTCAAACCCCGGAGAAACTCGTCCAGCATACGACCGGTTCGACCCGCCGAGAGGCGGGCACGCTCGTCTCGGTTGGGACCATCGTGCACGAAGCCAGCGGCGCGGCCGCGCATCCCGATACCGGTGAGTTCCCGCTCGGCTTTGTCGCAAAAGAGCCGTGGCTTGTTGCGGTCGGTGTGGCTGTGGCGTCCGGCACCCTGACCGTGGAAGGCGCGACCGCAATCCGGAACGGACTTGGGTCACCGAGCGCTTTCGATGGATCGCCCACGGGTGCCGATATCCCGAACGGGGTCGATCTGGTGACCGTCGATCAACTCATCGAAGCGGTGCAAGCCCTGCTTCAGCTTGTTCAACGGGCGGAGGGCACCCCCGGGCTGGACGCGGATGCCCTGTTCCGTCGGGCCCGTGAACTTCGGGATGAACTTGACGAATCCGGCATTGCCAAGCGGGAAAGGATCATCTACGAGCGGCGCGCCTTCCGTCGAGTAAAACGCCAAAATGGCCAATCCAGATTCATCATCGACGGCGACATCGAGACGAGCTCCTGGCTCGACGACCTTTACGACAAGCTCACCTCGCCGCGAAGGGGAGGCCCCCGCTTCATCGACCGCACCGACCAGGACTGGGCGAACGGCATCGCCAATGACACCCGCACCTCAGACCAATACCTCCACGATGCAGTGATCGGACTACTACGAAAAGGCGTTGACACCGATCACGCCGAAGACCAAGCCCGCACCAACGGTCGCGGAAGTACTCTGCGGATTGTCGGATCCCGCCTGCCCGCGGTTCGGGTTCTCGTCACCGAAGAAGCCCTGCGTGCCCGGCAGGGGCATGGTCGCCTCGAAGGTTCGGAAATCCCGGTATCGATCGACACAGTCGAGCGCATTCTCTGCACGTCAGGAACCGTTCCCGTCGCGTTTGGTCAGGACGGCAACGTTATCGACCTTGGTCGCGAATCCCGCCTGTTCAGCGCCGGACAGAAGGTTGCCCTTTCGGTCAGGGACGGTGGCTGCCTGTGGACCGGATGCGACAGACCCGCCAGCTGGACCGAAGCCCATCACATCAACCAGTGGGCACGCGACAACGGCAAAACTGACCTGGCCGACGGCATACTGCTCTGCCGACACCACCACCTGCTTCTTCACAACAACCACTGGGAGATTGAACGCCACAATCACGACTATTGGCTCATCCCACCACCCGACATTGATCCAAACCGAACACCGCGAAAACTTAGCTCGAAAAGCCCAACGCTGCACGAGTTGCAACGCGAACGCCAACGCGCAGGGTAACCCGCCGCTGTAGTGGGATCCGTATGTTCGCGCACCGAAGCGGGCAGACGATGCGCGCGGTCAAACGGCTGGCGGCAACTGAGCGTGCGCACGCCGTCGCAAAACCCGATCCCCCCACACAATCAAAAGAACACCGCACGCGGTAATCGCAACATCAACGAACGGCAACGCCTCAAGCCCCGCGCTATCCAACACGAGCGAACCGATCAGCGCGCCAATCCCGATCCCCACATTGAAAGATGTCGTCAAATACGCCACCGCCACATCCCGCATCCGCCGCGACGCGGTGTGCAG
>JBDSZO010000317.1:0-2585 GCA_039925105.1 Terrimesophilobacter sp.
GCTCGGAAGGGGAGATTGGGACCCCTCACGGAGTCTGGGGGCAACGTGGGGGGAGTGTCGCGAGCGCGCTACTTCGAGAAGAGTTGCTGCAGGCGCTGGATGCCCTCCAGCATCGGCTCGTCGCCGAGCGCGTAGGAGAGCCGCAGGTATCCGCTCGGCCCGAACGCCTCGCCCGGAACGACTGCCACTTCCGCCTGCTCCAGGATGAGGTCGGCAAGTTCGAGTGAGCTCGTCGGTGTCACGCCGCCCCACGGGCGGTTCAACAGGCCTGTGACATCCGCGTACGCGTAGAACGCGCCGTGCGGCATTGGCGCGTGCACGCCCTCGATCTTGTTAAGTTCCGCGATGATCACGTTGCGCCGGCGTTCGAACGCCTGACGCATGAGCTCGACCGTTTCCTGCGGGCCAGTGAGGGCTGCCAGGGCGGCACGCTGCGAAATGTTGGACACGTTTGAGGTCAGGTGCGATTGCATGTTCGCGGCACCCTTGATGGCGTCGGCCGGGCCAACCATCCAGCCGAGGCGCCAACCGGTCATCGCGTACGACTTGGCGACCCCGTTGACCAGGACGGTCTGGTTTGCCAGCTCCGGCACCGCTTCTACGATCGACACGGCCTTGATCAGCGGGGAATCGGGTGAATCGCTCGCGCGGTACACAAGGCTCTGGTAGATCTCATCGGTCATTACCCAGATTCCGTGTTTGAGAGCCCACTGGCCGATCGCGGCGGTCTGCTCCGGCGAGTAGACGGCGCCGGTCGGGTTTGATGGCGACACGAAAACGAGCAGCTTGGTTCGCGGAGTGCGGGCGGCTTCAAGCTGGTCGACGGTGACCAGGTAGCCCTGATCCGCACCAGCGAACACCTCAACCGGTACGCCCCCGGCAAGCTTCACGACCTCGGGGTAGGTGGTCCAATACGGGGACGGCAGGATGACCTCGTCGCCGTCGTCGACAAGAGTGGCGATCGTCTGGAACACCGCCTGCTTTCCGCCGTTGGTCACTATTACCTGTGACGGTTCGACGGCGAGACCGCTGTCGCGCAGTGTCTTCTCGGCGATGGCCACTTTCAGTTCCGGCAGGCCAGCCGCCGGTGTGTAGCGATAGTTGCGGGGGTCCTGCACTGCGGCGGCGGCGGCGGCCACAACGTTCGACGGGGTGACGAAGTCGGGTTCTCCGGCAGCGTAGGAGATGACGGGCCTGCCCTGAGCTTGCAGCGCTTTGGCTTTCGCATCAACTTTGAGTGTTGCGGATTCTGCGATGGCGGCAGCTCTTCGCGAAAGACGCGATTTCTCGTGTGTCACGCTTTCCAGCCTAAAGCACGAACGCACCAATAACTTTGGTCGCTTTGGGCCGATTGCGACTTTTGCAGGGGGCATGCGGCAGACATTTTTTGGTGGTGCACTTTGCAGTGAATGCGGCAGGTCGCTTACACTGGGGCACAGGTAGTTGAAATCTGCCATACTTTCGCGTGCCAATTTTTGGCCGGACCTCCCAGGTGCCCGTTGTTACGTTAGTGACCGGGCGAAGCTATGACGGTTGTTCTTACTGCTGAGGGCGGTGGCTCAATTGGTAGAGCAGCGGTCTCCAAAACCGCAGGTTGCAGGTTCGAGTCCTGTCCGCCCTGCAGCTGATCACGTGTAACCGTGTGATGCAGTGGAAATAAACAACGCAGGATAAGTACCACCAATACGTGCACCGCAAGTGCACCATCCGGAAGGTAGTAATTGTGGCGAGAAGAGTAGTCGACGAGCCAAGCGAGGACGTCGTCGCCAACGCCAAAATGGATCGCGCCGAGCGGCGTGGGCCGTTCGGGCAGGTCGCCCTGTTCCTGCGTCAGGTGATGATCGAACTCAGGAAGGTCATCACCCCAACCCGCAAAGAGTTGATCAGCTATACGGCAGTCGTGCTTGTGTTTGTCGTCTTCATGATGGGGATCGTGTCTCTGATGGATCTCCTGTTCGGTACCGGTGTCGGTTTCGTCTTCGGAAACGGCCCCACCAAGTAATAGGCCATGGCATTGCGTTGAGCAGTGTTGTGGTGACCGGTGCGTTTCGCCCGGTCCCCAGAAACCATAAGTGTTGGATTCCAACGCCAGAACCCCTAAGAAATGGAATGAGAATCAGTGCCTGACAGAGAGTCCGAAGAGCTTGAGGATGTCGACCTCGCCACCGCCGCTGAGCAGTCTTCTGAGGAGGATGAAGCCCAGGAGGGTGACGTTCTGGCCGCCGAGATCGCGTCCGATGAGCCCGCCGAGGAGCGCGCTATGCACGTTGTCGGCGACGGCGTAGACGTCGAGGCAGACCTTGAGGCTGCACTGGATGCTGTTCAGGCAATTGGCGGCAGTGCCGATGGAGACAGTGCCGATGGAGACAGTGCCGTTGGCGACAGTGCCGAGGGTTCGGACGAGGCTGAAGACTCCGCGGAAGATGAGGTTGATCCGTACGCCGAGTTCCGCGCAGAACTGAAGGCGAAACTGGGCAAGTGGTATGTCATCCACTCGTATGCCGGTTTCGAGAAGCGTGTGAAGTCGAACATTGAGAACCGCCGGGTCAGCATGGCCATGGAGGACGACGTTTACGAAGTCCAGG
>JBDSZO010000318.1:0-4869 GCA_039925105.1 Terrimesophilobacter sp.
GCTTTGCATGCGCGCAGCATCCAAAAGCAATTGCAATTGCGCGCGCACTTTCGACTGCCCGATGAACTCGGCAAGCGTCTTTGGTCGCAGTGCTCCCTCGAAGGCGAGCTCCGCCTCAGACTCTGGCTGCGGCTTCACGATAGTGACCGACGGGTCATCGGAAATGCTCACCTGGTCTTCACCTCACCGAGTGTTCGCGATGTGCTGCCGTGCGAGGCGCCGGCAGACCCCAGTTGACTGAGCGCGCGTCGCAGAAGTGCCGGTACGTTTGCCTGCTCCGCATCAGGGGCGTCGGCAACCGCTTCTTCGACCGCTCCGGCGGCGACCCGTTCGGACCAACCGAGCCCGACCAAAGCAATAATGACGTTGTCGCTGATCGACGGCGCCACAGCTTTGGCGGATCGTGGAACCACGGCAGCGATCTTTCCGGTCAGGGACACCACGATGAGCTTCGCGGTCTTAGGTCCAATGCCGGACACCTTGCGGAATGCCGCGTCATCGTCGTTCGCAACGGCCTGAGCGACCTCATCAGGATGCATGGCCGCCAAAACTCCCATGGCTGACTTCGGTCCGACACCGCTCACGCCGCGCAACAATTCGAACACGTTCTTCTCGTCAAGGTCGGTGAATCCAAACAGCGCGAGCTCGTCTTCTCTCACCACCAGGGTTGTGTGCAGTTGTGCCTCGGTGCCGATTCGCAATCCGAGAGCGTGCTCTGGTGTGACGGTGACGTCAAGACCGACACCGCCAACCTCAATAACCGCGCGGGTGCCGGCGGTCGCCAGCACTGTGCCCCTCACCGTTGCGATCATGCGTCAAGCCTACGGTTGGCCGGTGTCCTTCCTGCGGAGCGTTCGGCGGCGCGCCATGCTTGCTGCGCGGGAGTGAGGGCACCGGATGCGCTCGACAGGGCCGGTGCCCCCCGCCATCCGTGGCAGATGGCAAGGGCGAGCGCGTCGGATGCGTCGGCCGGCTTCGGGATAGCATCCAGCCGCAGAACTTTGGCCACCATCGTGCCGAGTTGCTTTTTGTCTGCGGCGCCATAGCCGGTCAGGGCAGCTTTAACCTCGGTGGGTGTGTACAGGCCAACGACGAGACCGCGTCGTGCGGAGAGCAGCAGCGCAACACCGCTCGCCTGGGCAACACCCATCACGGTGCGCACGTTTTGTTGCGCGAAAACTCGTTCCAGCGACACCGCGGTCGGTTGGTATTCATCAAGAAAGCGCTCAAGGCCCGCCCCAATGTCGAGCAGTCGTTCTTCGAGGGCTTGGTCGGCAGTGGTTCTCAGCACCTCGACAGCGACAAGGGTCGCGGTGCGATCCCTGGCAATGTCGACGACGCCAACGCCACAGCGGGTGAGGCCGGGGTCGATTCCGAGCACCCGGAACGTCACCGGTTACTCGTCTTCGTCGAGTTCGGCCTGAACGTCTGCTGGTATTTCGAAATTGGCGAAAATGTTCTGAACATCGTCGCTGTCCTCAAGGGCATCGATCAGTCTGAACACTTTTCGAGCAGTGTCGGCATCGACTTCGACGCTCACATTGGGTACGAATTCTGCCTCGGCGGAGTCGTAGTCGATTCCCGCCTCCTGAAGGGCCGTGCGGGCATCGACGAGCTGAGATGGATCGGTGATGACTTCGAACCCGCCTCCGTGGTCGTTCACTTCTTCTGCGCCGGCATCCAGCACGGCGACCAGGATGTCATCCTCGCCCACGCCGTCCGCTTTGGTGATCGAGATGACACCTTTGCGATTGAAGTTGTAGGCAACGCTGCCAGGGTCTGCCATGGTGCCGCCATTGCGGGACATAATCGTGCGCACCTCCGCCGCGGCGCGATTGCGGTTGTCGGTGAGGCATTCGACCAGCAGGGCGACACCGTTCGGTCCGTAGCCCTCGTACATGATGGTCTGGTAGTCGATCGATTCGCCGGTCAGGCCAGCACCGCGCTTGACCGCGCGATCAATGTTGTCGTTCGGAACGGAGGTCTTCTTGGCCTTCTGGATGGCGTCGACGAGGGTCGGATTCCCAGCCAGATCGGCACCACCGATCTTTGCAGCGACCTCGATGTTCTTAATCAGTTTGGCGAACGACTTGGCGCGTCGGCTGTCGATGATGGCTTTCTTGTGCTTCGTCGTTGCCCACTTGGAGTGACCGCTCACTGCTGCGCCTTTCGCTGTTTCTGCCGCTGTCGCTGTGGGCCCATTCTAACGAGCGGCACGCACCTTGTTCAGGAAGTACTCGTGCAAGCGGTGGTCATCAGTCATCTCCGGGTGGAAAGAGGTGCCCATCAGGTTCCCCTGCTCTACGGCGACGACGCGACCATCGTCCAGTTTGGCGAGGGTTGTGACCTGCGCGCCGACGCGCTCGACGACCGGGGCACGAATGAACACGGCGTGAAGCGCTGACGCACCAATTGCGGGAATGTCCAGGTCAACCTCGAACGAGTCGGTTTGCGAACCGAAGGCGTTACGTCGAACGTCGATATCGATGCCTCCCAGACTTTCCTGGCCCTCGATTCCGTCAAGGATTTGCGACGACAACATGATCAGGCCTGCACAGGTTCCGTAGACGGGAAGGCCGCCCGCAATGGCCGCCTTCAGCGGTTCCTGTAACCCGAAAAGTCGGGACAATTTGTCCATTACGCTGGATTCACCGCCGGGGATGATGAGGCCGTCGATCTGGTCCAGCTCTGACGCACGCCGAATGGGTACCGCATTGGCACCGAAGTCGCTCAGGACTTTCACGTGCTCACGAAAGTCGCCCTGGAGTGCGAGGACGCCTACTCGCGGTGTGGAATCGTTCGTGGCGCTACCAGCCCCGCTCAGAAAGCCGGTGGGGTGCTGCGAGGTCGGAGACGTTGATGCCCACCATCGCTTCGCCAAGGCCACGCGACACATCAGCGAGCACCTGGGCGTCCTCGAAGTAGGTTGTCGCCTTCACGATCGCTGCAGCACGTTTCGCCGGGTTGCCGGACTTGAAGATTCCCGACCCGACGAAGACTCCGTCGGCCCCGAGCTGCATCATGAGCGCGGCATCCGCCGGTGTCGCGACTCCGCCTGCGGTGAAGAGGACGACAGGAAGCTTGCCGGTCTCAGCGATCTCCGCCACGAGGTCGTATGGTGCCTGCAGTTCCTTGGCGGCGACGTACAGTTCGTCTTTCGACTTTGACCTCAGGGCATTGATTTCGCCGAGGATCGTGCGGATGTGCTTTGTCGCCTCGGAGACGTCGCCGGTGCCGGCCTCACCCTTCGAGCGAATCATTGCCGCGCCCTCGGTGATGCGGCGCAGCGCCTCACCCAGGTTGGTCGCTCCGCAGACGAACGGGACCGTGAAGTTCCACTTGTCGATGTGGTTCGAGTAGTCAGCTGGACTCAGGACCTCGGACTCGTCAACGTAGTCGACCTTGAGCGCTTCGAGGATCTGCGCCTCAACAAAGTGACCGATGCGAGCCTTTGCCATGACCGGAATGGACACGGCTTCGATGATGCCGTCAATAAGGTCCGGGTCGCTCATTCTGGCCACGCCGCCCTGGGAGCGGATGTCTGCAGGAACACGCTCGAGCGCCATGACGGCGACCGCGCCGGCATCCTCGGCGATCTTCGCCTGATCCGCCGTGACGACGTCCATAATCACACCGCCTTTGAGCATCTCTGCCAGCCCGCGCTTGACGCGGTTGGTGCCCAGTTGTTCTGCGGTGCTGTCTTTCTTGGCCATGCCTCTATTCTATGCAGGCCACGCTGCTGAGGTTTGCCGCCAGACATCCCCGAGCAGCTGCGGCAGCGCCTTCGTTTCGGCGATGATCGGGAAGAAGTTCGAGTCGAGCTCCCAGCGCGGAACGATGTGCTGGTGCAGGTGGGCGGCAATTCCCGCGCCGGCAATGCGTCCCTGGTTCATTCCGAGGTTGAACCCGTCGCAGTTCGACACGCTCCTGACCACTTTCATCGCGGTCTGGGTGAGGCTTGCGATCTCGTCAACTTCCTCCGGCGTCGCGTCGTCATAAAGTGAAACGTGCCGATAAGGGCATACCAACAGGTGCCCTGAGTTGTAGGGGAACAGGTTCAGCAGAACGTAGGCGTGCTCTCCGCGCGCGACAATGAGCGCCTTCTCGTCATCCATCGCAGGTGCCGCGCAAAATGGGCACGTGTGTTCGTCTGGTTGTGTCGTGTCTTGCACGTAGACAAGGCGATGCGGTGTCCAGAGACGCTGAAACGCGTCGGGGACGGCCGCGAAGTCTGCCGCGCTCTCCACCGCGACCCCGTCAAACTCTGCGTCGTCGTGCGCTGTTTCGTTGTGCGACATTGTCAGACCTGCGCGTGTTCCGCGATCGCCGTCGTAATGCGTGCGATGGCGTCCTCCACCGGGATGCCGTTCTCTTGCCGTCCGTCGCGGAAACGAAAACTCACGGCGCCTGCCGCGCGATCCTCTTCGCCAGCGATGAGCTGGAACGGGACCTTCTGCTTGGTCGCGTTGCGGATCTTCTTCGGCATCCGATCGTTCGAGAAATCGACTTCCGCGCGAACGCCGGCGGCCTTGAGTTGCCCGATGACGCCCTCAAGGTAATCGTAATATTCTTCCGCGACGGGGATGCCGATCGCCTGTACCGGAGACAGCCACACCGGAAATGCTCCGGCGAAGTGCTCGAGCAGGATGGCGAAGAAGCGGTCGATGGATCCCATAAGTGCGCGGTGGATCATCACCGGCCGCTGACGGCTTCCGTCTGCCGCGGTGTATTCGAGCCCGAACCGTTCCGGCAGGTTGAAGTCGACCTGCACTGTCGAGAGTTGCCAGGAACGTCCGATGGCGTCGCGCGTTTTGAGGTCGATCTTCGGACCGTAGAAGGCTGCCTCACCCGGCTGCTCTGTGACCTTGA
>JBDSZO010000319.1:0-16577 GCA_039925105.1 Terrimesophilobacter sp.
CGCTGGGTGCGCTCGCCGGTTTGAGCGCGACGGCGGTTGCCCGGCAGGCGGTCAGCGCGATCGGCGCGGTTCTGCATGTAGAGCGCCACGACGGAGTGCGGCGGCTGACCCAACTTGGCCGATTCACGGTAGGAAAGTCCGGGCGTTTGCGCACTGAACAGGATGGCAAACGCAGTGCGTGACTCGCCAGAAGCGCTCTCGCCACTTGCGAACATTGCGCAGCGGCTCGCTGTACTTCTGTCGGCTGGCGTCGCGCCAACCTCGGCGTGGAGGTATCTCGCCGAGGCGGCGATCGGTCCGATCGAGCCAATTCTGAGCGAGGTCGTTCGCCAATCCGCGCAGGGCGATATTGCCGAGGGAATTCTTTCCGCACCGGCGGTCTCTGCGCGGCTGAGCGCCAGCTCGCGCAGAACGTTTGGCTCTCGCAGTGGATCCGGCCGCACATCGCGTCGGGACGACGGCCAGGCCGTAACCTAGCAGGCGTGGCGCGGGCTAGCCGCGGCGTGGATGGTGGCAACCAAAACGGGGGCGTCGCTTGCCCCGACGCTCCGCGATGTCGCTCAGGCGCTGCGGGATCTCGCGGCAACGCAGCGGGAGCTCGCTGTCGCCTTGGCGGGACCGAAGGCGACAGCAAAACTGGTGCTCATTCTTCCCCTGGTTGGGGTGCTTTTTGGTATCGCTCTCGGCTTCGACAGTTTCGGCATACTTTTCACGACGGTGCCGGGCGGCCTGTGCCTCGCCCTCGGCACTGGACTGATGGTTGCCGCGCGATCGTGGAGCCGCCGACTGGTGCGCTCGGCAACACTGCACGATCCGATGCCCGGGCTCGAGTTGGATTTGCTTGCAATTGCGGTTTCCGGTGGCGCCGCGCTCGATCGTGCGCGTGAGACGGTCGCTGATTCCCTTTCGCGATGTGGACTGGTCACCTTCGACAGCCAACGAACAATTGAGGAGGTCCTGACCTTGTCCCGATGTGCTGGCGTTCCCGCCGCCGACCTGCTTCGCTCCGAGGCCGAACAGGCGCGCGCCTCAGCGCGCAGTGCAGCACAGGAGGCTGCGGCACGGCTTGCCGTGACCCTGATGATGCCTCTCGGCCTGTGCATTCTGCCCGCCTTCATGCTGCTCGGAGTCGCACCGCTCATGATCGCTGTCCTCTCGTCAACAGTCATCGGTTTGTGACGGACACCACCGATTCGACTCGATCACCCGGTTCGGTGCTTCGTCCACCGCACACTGGGTCGACCGACGAAGAAGGAGTGGCCCATGATCACCACAATTCGAAGAGTAATGACGGGCCGGTTGGCAGACAGCACCGGCTCTGCGACAGCCGAGTATGCAATTGTCACCATGGCCGCGGTCGCGTTTGCCGGTTTGCTCGTGGCAATCATGCGAAGCGATGAGGTTCGCGGCATCTTGATGGATCTCATCCAGCGCGCACTGAGTTTCGGGGGCTGAGTTGTGGCAACCCAACGGCGTCACGCACGCCACCCGAAACGCCGGTGGCAGAGTGCACGACGCGAGATCGGCGCCCAGACCGGAAGTGTGACGGCCGAGTTCGCTGCGGTTATGCCTGCCGTGGTGCTGGTGCTCGGATGCTGCCTTGGCGGAATGCAACTGGCGACAGTGCAGGCCCGACTGCAGGATTCTGCTTCGACAGTCGCCAGAAGTGCGGCACGCGGTGACAGCACGCCCTCGGCAAGCCTCGGCCGTGGCGAAGCGACGATACTGTCGCGACACGGAAACCTTCTCTGCGCGAGCGTCACCCGCGACGGATCGGTTCTTTTCGGGATCTTCGGTGTGGTGAATTTGACCGCCACCAGTTGCACGCTTGTCGAAACTCCGTGACAAAAAGCGCGGAGTCTGGTGCGGGGTCGATCCTCGCCGTCAGCCTGATCGCCGTGATCCTCGCGGTGACGATTCTTCTCGTACCTCTTTATAGTGTTTTGTCCGCACGAACCCGCGTTGCGGCTGCCGCGGATGCTTCAGCGCTTGCAGCCGCGGACGTTGCGGTGGGCCGTCTCCCCGGCATTCCGTGTGTTGCGGCAAAGACCGTAGCCGAAGTTAATGGCGCAAGCATGACTGAATGTCAGCTGGATGGCGTTATTGTGACCGTGAGGGTCCGACTCACTATTGTCGGGTTCGTCTTACAGTCTGCGGCCACCGCAGGCCCGCCGGGTGCGAAAGCACTCCGGTGACCTCAAGCAAATGAGGTGTGCGTGCCGAATCTGTGTGTAGGGTGTCCCCTGTTGTATCCCACGAAATGAGGAGTCGCGTGCCTGGCACGAAAAAACTGGTCATCGTCGAGTCGCCCGCCAAGGCGAAGACCATAGCAAAGTACCTTGGCGACAGCTACGACGTGCTGGCCTCGGTTGGCCACATCCGCGATCTCGTCGAGCCCAAAAACCTTCCCGCTGAGCTGAAGAAGGGCTCACTGGGGAAATTCTCTGTCGACGTCGAGAACGGTTTCGAACCGTACTACGTCGTGTCAGAACAGAAGCGCAAGACCGTCGCCGACCTCAAACGTGCGCTCAAGAACGCCGACGAACTCTACCTCGCAACTGATGAGGACCGCGAAGGTGAAGCCATCGCGTGGCACCTCCTCGAAGTGTTGAAACCGAAAGTTCCGGTCAAACGGATGGTGTTCCACGAAATCACAAAAGACGCCATCGAGCACGCCAGGGAAAACACCCGCGACATCGACACCGCGTTGGTGGATGCCCAGGAGACCCGGCGCATCCTGGATCGCTTGTACGGCTACGAAGTGTCGCCCGTCCTGTGGCGCAAAATTGGTCCAGGCCTGTCGGCTGGCCGTGTGCAGTCCGCCGCAACCCGCCTCGTCGTCGACCGCGAACGCGAACGGATGGCGTTCGTCAGCGCAAGCTACTGGGACCTGCTGGCCACCCTCACGCCAGAAGCAGACTCTGACACCTTCGAGTCCCGGCTGGTTCGACTGGACGGTGCACGGATCGCCACCGGACGCGACTTCGACGACCTCGGCGCGCTCAAGTCCGAAGTGAAAGCCCTCGACGAGGCCGCAACAGAAGCGCTCGCCGCCGCACTGCGCACGCCAGAAGCAACAATCACCGTCGCCTCAGTCGAATCGAAGCCGTACACCCGCAGACCCGCAGCACCATTCACCACCTCGACAATGCAGCAGGAGGCAGCCCGCAAACTCCGCTTCTCCGCACGCCAGACAATGAGCGTCGCGCAGAGCCTGTACGAGAACGGGTACATCACCTATATGCGCACCGACTCGCCTGCGCTCTCTGGACAGGCCATCGCGGCGGCCCGTGCACAGGCGGCGAGCCTGTACGGCGCCGAAAGTGTCCCGCAGGACCCGAGAAGCTACGTAGGTAAAAGCAAGAACGCACAGGAAGCGCACGAGGCGATCCGCCCATCCGGCGACACGTTCCGCACGCCAAGCGAACTTGAAGGAACCCTGCGCGGCAACGACTGGAAACTCTACGACCTGATCTGGAAACGCACCGTCGCCTCGCAGATGGCTGACGCCAAAGGCTCAACGGCGACCGTCACGATCTCAGCGAAGACTGCAGAATCCCATGCCGAGTTTGTGGCGAGCGGAACAGTCATCACCTTCCGTGGTTTCCTTGCCGCGTACGAGGAAGGCCAGGATGAGGAACGCAACGAAGCAGCAGCCCCCACCGAGGCGAAACTTCCGCAGCTGGCAGAGGGCCAAACGCTGACGCTTGTCGATGTTGAGGCGAAAGGTCATGAGACATCGCCGCCGCCGCGCTACACCGAGGCGAGCCTGATTAAGACCCTCGAAGAGTTGGGGATCGGGCGACCGTCTACCTTCACCTCGATCATCTCCACCATTATCGACCGCGGTTACGTCACGCCCCGCGGCACAGCACTCATTCCCAACTGGATCGCCTTCTCCGTTGTTCGCCTGCTTGAGGACTACTTCACCGAGCTGGTGCAGTACGACTTCACCGCGGGCATGGAGAACGACCTCGACCGCATCGCCGGTGGGCTGGAAGACAGGGTCAGCTGGCTAAATAGTTTTTACTTCGGCGGCGACGACTACAAGGGTTTGCGCAATGTCATCGACAACCTCGGTGAGATCGATGCACGATCGATAAACTCGATCGCACTCGACGATAAAGTGACGCTCCGCATCGGGAAGTATGGCCCGTACCTGGAAGTCAAAGATGAGTCAGCGGCTGAGGACGCCAAACCTCGTCGGGTGAGCGTCCCAGAGGGTCTCGCGCCGGACGAGCTGACGATCGAGAAAGCGCACGACCTGGTCAATGCGCCTGTCGTCGAGGACCGGGTGGTCGGAATCAACCCCGAAAATGGCAAACAGATTGTCGCCAAGAACGGCCGGTTTGGTCCCTACGTGACCGAGCTCACCCCGGTTGAGGCTCCTGACGGAGCAGCCGTGTCAGAAAAAAAAACTGAGGTGGTCGATCCGGCAACCGGAGAAGTCACCGAGAAGCCCAAGAAGGTTTCCGCAAAAAAGAAATCCACGGAACCGAAGCCGCGTACGGCGTCACTCTTCAAATCGATGGATGTTGAAACCATTGACCTTGATACCGCCTTGACGCTACTGGCCTTGCCCCGCATTGTCGGCCGTGATCCGGAAACAGATACCGACATCACAGCGCAGAACGGCCGCTACGGGCCGTACCTGAAAAAGGGGACCGATTCCCGCTCGCTCACGAGCGAAGAGTTGATTCTCGATATTGACCTTGCCGGAGCACTCGAGGTTTTCGCTCAACCAAAGTACGGTGCGAATCGTGCGTCGAGTGCCCTCAAAGAGTTTGACGCAGACCCGGAAAGCGGCAAGCCAATCAAGGTCAAGGATGGCCGCTTTGGCGCGTATGTGACCGATGGCGTGACCAATGCGACGATCCCGCGTGGCGAAACGGTGGAGGACATCGACTTCGAACGCGCCGTGCAATTGCTCGCCGACAAGCGTGCCAAAGGTCCTGCGAAGCAGAAATCTAAGGCGACAATCCGAAAGAAGACCGCCGCCAAGAAGAAGCCAGCCGCAAAGAAGCCGGCCGCAAAGAAGGCGGCGACGAAGAAGCCAGCGGCAAAGCCGTAGCCATGCACGGGCTTTTCATCACCTTCGAGGGCGGCGACGGTTCTGGCAAGTCGACCCAGTCGACGCTGCTTGTCGACTGGCTTGAGAAAGCCGGCCACACCGTTGTCACGACACGCGAGCCAGGCGGAACCGAGATTGGCGATGAGCTGCGCGAGATCGTGCTCCACAGTCGTGGCCACATTGCCCCCCGTGCTGAAGCGTTGATTTACGCGGCTGATCGTGCGCATCACATTGCGACGAAGGTACGTCCGGCGATTGAGCGTGGCGAAATTGTTGTACAGGACCGCTACCTTGACTCCTCGGTTGCCTACCAAGGCGTCGGTCGTGGTCTTGGCGCTGAGCAGGTCAGGGACATTTCGCTGTGGGCGACGGAGGGGCTGCTGCCTGACCTCACCGTGCTGCTTGATCTCGATGTGGCGATTGGGCGAAATCGGCTTGACGCCGCCAGAACCCGTTACGACCGGTTGGAGGCGGAAGTAGCAGAGTTCCATGGCGCAGTACGCACCGCCTACCTCGATTTTGCTGCCGCCGAACCGGAGCGTTTTCTGGTGGTCGATGCTACCCACGATGTTGAGGTGATTGCGTCAGCGATCCGGGAGCGGGTTGGCGAACTGGTGGGCCAGCAAATGCCGACCCGGAAGCACCGCAACTGATGTCGGTTTGGGACGAACTGACCGGCCAGACCGAGGCGATTGCCGTGTTCAAGTCCGCCGCCGCCACACTTCCAAGCCGCACCGCAGACATTGGAACGTTGGAGGGATCGAGCGGCGGTTCAGGCAGTTCGGATAGTTCGGGCAGTTCCAATCCCACCGCAATGACCCACTCCTGGCTGATCACGGGCCCGCCAGGGTCAGGGCGCTCCAACCTCGCCTACGCCTTTGCCACCGCACTGTTGAGCTCTGGACCCGAAGACGATGAGGTGACGCGCCGCCAGGTAGAAGCCCGGACGCACCCAGACCTCGGAGTGCTCTCGACCGAACGCGTCATCATCTCGATTGACGAGGTACGCGCACTCGTCACAAGTTCGCAATTCTCGCCGTCCGTGTCCCGGTACCGGGTGATGGTCATCGAGGACGCTGATCGGATGACGGAGCGCACCTCCAACGTGCTGTTGAAGGCGCTCGAGGAGCCACCACCGCGCACCGTCTGGATTCTGTGTGCGCCAAGTGAGGCAGACCTGATCCCCACTGTTCGCTCCCGCGTGCGCAGCGTTCGGTTGCGGATCCCGGCAGTCGACCAGGTTGCCGAGTTGATCACCAAGCGGGATGGCGTGGATCCGGTGCTGGCACTCCAGGCTGCACGGGAGGCACAGAGTCACATTGGGATGGCCCATCGGTTGGCGACCAATGAACAGGCCCGCGCTCGGCGCGTACAAACGGTTCAGACGGCGCTCGGGATTCGAACGGTGTCCGATGCGGTGATCGCTGCAGCCACGCTGCTCGAACTGGCATCTGACGACGCGAAGGCGATCACCATTGAACGGGATGCGCAGGAGCGGGAGGGGGCGATGCGCTCCCTGGGCATCGCGCCTGGCGGCACCATCCCGCCCGCGCTCCGATCCCAGATCAAGGCGCTCGAAGAAGACCAGAAACGTCGCGCAACGAGAAGCCTTCGCGATGGCCTCGACCGAATCATGGTCGACTTGCTTTCGCTCTACCGCGACATTCTGCTCATCCAGCTCGGCTCCGAGGTTGAGTCGATCAATCTTGCCATCCACGACCAACTCGTCATGGCTGCCCGGCTCTCAGCACCGGAAGCTACCCTCGCGACACTGGATGCCATCGCAACAGCCAGACGGCGCATCGATAGCAATGTGTCCCCGGCACTTGCTATGGAGGCACTGCTGCTGTCCGCAAGAAGGGCAAAGCCGTCGTGACGAAAGCCATCAAACGAAGTGCACTTCTCGCCGGGGCACTCGTCCTCGTCCTGGGCCTCAGCGGTTGCGTGACCCTGTTCCTGCCCCCGGAGCCCGCAAAGACATCGACGCCGACCGGCGAAAACGTTTCCGCCGAACTCCAGCCGTTTTATTCGCAGATTCTGGTGTGGTCGAAGTGCGAGCAGACGTTCCAGTGTGCAACGGCGACCGCACCGATGGACTGGTCGAATCCGTCAGGTAAGACGATCAAGCTTGCCCTTATCCGCAAGGTCGCTTCAGGCACCAGGCTGGGGTCACTCCTCGTGAATCCGGGCGGCCCTGGCGGTTCTGGTTACGACTTCATTCGAGACAGCCTGAGCTACGCGGTGTCGTCGAGGTTGAGCGCAAGTTACGACATCGTCGGGTTCGATCCGCGCGGGGTGAATAAGTCCACTGCGGTCAGCTGCTACAGCTCGCCGAGCGAAATGGACGCCTACCTGTTCGATATTCCCAAAGGGAAAGCGGGCTCCGACCCCTGGATCAACGAGATCGAGAAGTCGAATGCCGAATTCGGCCAGGCCTGCCTCAAGCACACCGGTGAACTTCTGGGGTTCGTCGATACGGTGAGCGCAGCCCGCGACCTCGACCTGTTGCGCGCGACTTTGGGTGACGCCACATTGAACTACCTTGGCTACTCCTATGGAACATTCCTGGGTGCCACATACGCCGAACTGTTCCCGAAAAAGACCGGCCATCTGGTTCTGGATGGTGCGATCGATCCGGCGACAAGCGATTTCGATGTGACCGCAACGCAGGCTCAAGGCTTTGAGAGCGCGGCACGGGCGTACATTGCGGACTGTCTGACTGGAAAGGATTGCCCGTTCACTGGCAGTGTGGATTCGGCGATGAAACGCATTCGCGCCCTGCTGGATCGACTCGACCTCAGCCCGCTGCGTGCATCCGATGGTCGACAACTCGGCAGTGCGGCAATGTTCAACGCGATCATTCTTCCGCTGTACAGCCAAAGCAACTGGAAGTACCTCAACGATCTGTTCGCGGATGTCATGAAGGGGCAGGCCGACTATGCGTTTCAACTCGCGGATGCCTACTACGGACGCAACGCCGACGGCAGTTACGCCGACAATTCGACGGAAGCGTTTATTGCCATCAACTGCCTCGACTACATTTCGACCAGTTCGCGCGCAACACTTCAAAAAGAGGCCGCTGAGTTGAGCACACTGGCGCCGACTTTCGGGCCGCAGATGGCGTACGGTGGTACCTCGTGCGACCAGTGGCCGTTCAGAGCGACGCGGGTTCGCGGGCCGATCGCGGCAGCCGGCTCAGCACCCATCCTCGTGATCGGAACGACAAACGATCCTGCAACACCGTATCGGTGGGCAAAGAACCTGGCTGGCGAGCTTGAGAACGGGCACCTGGTGACATACAACGGGGAGGGGCACACGGCGTACAACAAGTCGAATTCTTGTGTCAACGATGCGGTGGACAATTTCTTCATCGGCGGCACTGTGCCTGCGACCGATCCGAACTGCTGATCCCGGCTCGAGATTTCACGCTTTCGGACCTCTTCGTGATTGTGCAAATTTGCACAGTATGCAAGAATACTGCCATGACGGCAATGACCGAGTCGCATTCGGAACAGCCTGGTCTTCGTGAGCGCAAACGCAGGGCAACGCGTGCAGCAATCCAGAATGCTGTGCTCACCCTTGCTGCGGAGCGTGGCTTTGACAAGGTGACGATCGATGAGATCAGCGCCGAAGCGGACATTTCGCCGCGCACATTCTTCAACTATTTTCCGTCGAAAGAGGATGCGTTGGTCGGAGAGTTCCCGGATCTTCGCGAACTTGAGGCGACCGCACGTTTTCTGGAGGAAGGTGCTGATGCCAGCATTCTCGCCGGTCTTGGACGGCTGATGGATGCCGCTCTCGCATCGCTTGCCGAGGATCGCCAGGCAAGCCAGCGGCGACGTACCCTGCTACGGGAGCATCCGCCGTTGTTCGCCAAGCGGATGTCGTATCTGCACCAATTCGAGAGCGACCTGGCTACGATTGTGTCGGAGAGGCTCGCGAGAGATGACGAGGCGCTGGCGGGCGACACGCCTCTGCGTGAGCGCCGAGCCCGGCATATCAGCCTCATCGCGTTCGCCACCGTCCGCTACGCATACGGGATCTGGTTGGACAGGAACGACACGACACCGGTCGGCGAGTTCATCATCGACGCGTTCGACGAATTGGCTGACACTCTCGCGATTGCGCAAAGCCTTTGAGCAGCCTGGCGCCGATGATCGGCTAAGCTTTCTTGCTGTGTCTCCCCATCAGGAGGCCCGCCGCCTTAGCTCAGTTGGTAGAGCATCTCACTCGTAATGAGAAGGTCGTCAGTTCGATTCTGACAGGCGGCTCCCACTATTTTCTCTACGGCAACACGTAAAGCCATCGACACGATATCGGGCAGAGTCGCTGCCATCGATGGTGGCGTCGATGGGCGATGGGCGATGGGCGATGGGCGACCGCCGCTGAGTGCCGCCGCACGGGGGTGTGCAACGGCACTCTCAACCAAAATATCTGGGAAAGGGTATATTGCTCGCGCCCCAGATCGGGGGACGACGTTGCGCGCCGGACACCTGGGGCGTCAGCGATCGCGTGTCGCACACCGCACTCGGTGTCCGCATTTTGGGGGACACACCAGATTGTTGACCCCCGATCGCGTCACATTTTGGGGAGGGAAACGCCCCCAAAACGGGGGAGATTCGCCCCAAATCGGCCAAACGGCATTGCTATCGCTTTTTGTCCGACCTACGGTTGTCAATGCGAGTTGTTGGGGAACACTCGTGACACACAGTTTTGGGGGGAACTACTGTGAAGCGCTCTGCTTTTCTTATTGCCGCGATAACCGCGGTGCTCACGATCGTCTTGCCATTCGTTGGCGGCAGCGGACCGTCGCTGGTCGGCACAGTCTCAGCGGCAAACGCGACGCAGCAGACTGCGCTTCCGATCTTCGCGTCAGCGCCCACAGCGCCGACGGCGGCGACCGCAACGGTGTCGCTGGCGTACATGAACGAGATCGTTCTGGCTGCCAGTCAGAAGGGGCGTTCGGCCACAATCAAGTCCGACTCTGAGCACCTCGCCCAGAAGCCGGTGCCGAAGCCGAAGCCGAAACCGAAGCTGAGCGCACACATGTCATCCAGTTCGTACGGAGGCAGCACCACTGCACGGCGAGCCGCAGTTGTGGCATCCGGCGGACGTTGCCCGAGTGCGGTCGGAGGAGGTACCAACGGAGCACCGGGACGTACGTCGTCCGAAGGAGTCGCAGGAACCACAAGCGGTGATCTCGCATCATTCGCCAGCACCTACAACGCGATTCGAGTTGCCAACTGCCTTAAGCCGGTACCGATGAGCCACTTCCGCTACGACAGCTGCATGGAAACCCGCCTGTTCTGGATGGCCGAAGATCCGAGCACCGATCCGTTGAGCGCCTGGGGTCACATGGGTTCGAAGCGGAGCGACGGCGTGCCAAGCCGCGGCTGCGACGGCAACCTCGCCGGTGGCTACAACAACTCTGGTGCGACAGTTGCCACCAAGTGGTGGAACTCGCTCGCACACCGTGCCTCGCTGTATCGCCCGACCTACTCTGGAAGCACTGCGGGCGTCTGCATCTACTTCGCAGCGATCCACGGTGGCGTACCGAACGAGCCTTACGCGTTCACGAGGGCTGCAGCAAAGTGGGGCTGCTGCTAGATCGCGTTCCCCGCCGCCAGCCAGTCCACACTGATGGCTGCTAGTTTCGGTGAATGACTGAAATTCGTTGGGGCATCCTTGGAACCGGGGGCATCGCCCACTTGCAAGTGCACGACCTGATCCAGCACGGGTTCACCGTGGCCGCAGTCGGGTCGAGGAACCAGGCCAGTGCTGACGCGTTTGCTGCCGAGTTCGACATTGTGGCTGCCCATCCGAGCTATGAGGCGTTGGTGGCCGATCCGAACGTGGATGTCGTCTACGTCTCCACCCCACACCCGTACCATGCCAGAAATGCGCTGCTCGCGTTGGATGCCGGAAAGCATGTGCTCGTCGAAAAGTCGTTCACCGTGAATGCGGCTGAAGCGCATGCCGTCGTCGACCGGGCGAAACAAAACGGTCTCATCGTCGTGGAGGCCATGTGGACGCGCTTCCTGCCCCACATGGTGCGCATCCGCGAGCTGATTGCCGATGGTGCGTTGGGTGAGGTGCGCACGGTCATCGCCGACCACAATCAGCTGCTGCCCTCCGACCCGCTTCACCGCATCAACAACCCGTTACTCGGCGGCGGCGCCCTTCTCGACCTCGGGATTTACCCGGTATCGTTTGCGTTCGACATTCTCGGAACGCCGAGAACTGTCATTGCCAATGCGGCCATGACCGACACCGGTGTCGACCGGCAGACCGCCATCATTTTCGGCTTCGACGGTGGGCGTCAGGCGGTACTGCACGCTGCGCTCGACACACCCGGGCCAAACCGTGCCGCAGTCATCGGGACGGAGGGCCGAATCGAGATTGACTCGGTCTGGTTTTCACCAACAACTTTCACGCGCTACGACAGAGAAGGCGACGTGGTGGAGAGATGGGACGAGCAGGTGACCGGTCGCGGCGGGCAGTTCCAGGCGTGGGAAGTCGAACGGCTCATCGAATCCGGCGGCAGCAGCCAGATCATGCCACCAGACGAGAGCGTGCGGATAATGGAAACCCTTGACGAGGTGCGTCGGCAAATCGGGCTCAGCTACCCGGACATTGACGCATAGGCGAACTGGGCAGACAGCGCCGGTAGCATGGGTGGGTGAATGACCAGCAGCCCCCGCTACCGCCTGAGGCGCCGCGTCCTCCATCGGAGGAAGCCCAGGGCGGCCCGGCGCCGCAGAGCCGTCGCGAAGCCCGGAAGAGTGCCGCGACGCCATCAGGTGACAGTCAGGGCTCAACCGTCGGTCGGGGATCGGCAGGCGGATTCGTCTCGGCGGTAGCGCAGCATCCGAACGCGTGGATGTTCTCCGCACTCGCCGTCATTTTCATGATTCTCGGAACGGGTGCGGTATTCGCTGGTATCGCCGTCGGATCGGCGGACGCGATCGAGGCCGCTCCACCGACGCAGACACCGACACCGACGCCGGAACCGCCTCGCCCCGTGCCGACCGAGGTGGCGCCCGCTGTTGCTCTGCGCACCTGCTCCGTCGCTGCGCTCGCGAAGGATCCGCGCTTGCTCAAATTCGCCGGCGCCGTGGTCAACGCCAGTAGCGGTGAAGTGTTGTTCGACCGTGCCGGCGACGTCGCCGCACCGCCGGCAAGCGTGCTCAAAGTGCTCACCGGGGCTGCAGCGCTGTCGACGCTTGGACCCAATTTTCAGATGTCAACGCGAGTTGTCGCAGGCAGTACACCGGGCAGTATTGTGCTGGTTGGTCGCGGGGACCCGACGCTGAGTGCGCTTCCGGCAGGGGTTGAGGGCGTGTACAAGGGTGCGCCAAAACTGGCCGATTTGGCCGCGCAGACCATCGCCACGTGGAACGCCAGCCACGCTGCCGATGACCCGATTACCAGCGTCATCCTCGACTCCACCTACTGGAGTCCCGCAGACAAGTGGGACCCGAGCTGGGAGCGGAGCGAGCAAACAGAGGGGTACCACTCTGAAGTCACGGCGCTGATGGTGGACGGGGATCGCGCGAATCCGCAGAGATCGACCAGTCCGCGCGGCACCGATCCGATCACCAAAGCGGGGAACGCGTTTGTCGCGGCCCTCAACCTTGACCATGCGGTGACGATGACCACCGGTGCGGCACTCAGCGGTGCACCGATGCTTGGCGAGGTGAAGTCGCAGCCGATCAAAGTGCTGCTGGCTCAGATGCTTCTCCCCTCAGACAATACGCTCGGAGAAATGATCGCGCGGGTGATCTCGAGAGAATCGAACGGTGGAGGCACTTCGGCCTCGTTGGGCGCGATCATTCCCGCCGCGCTTGCCACCTTCGGGGTGGACACCACTGGCGTGACGATTCGCGACGGCTCCGGCTTGAGCGACAAGAACCTGGTCCCACCATCGTTCATGGCCAAGTTCATGGTCAAAGTGTTCAGTGGGGAGGGGGGGTTGAGCATTCTGCGCGACTCGATGCCCGTTGCCGGAAAGAGCGGATCCCTGGCCAGCCGGTTCAGCGGTGCGAACTCGGTGGCGCGTGGTGCAGTCATCGCGAAGACGGGGTGGATCAAGTCATCCAGAACGCTTGCCGGGATTGTGACGGCCGCCGATGGGACACCGCTCACGTTCGCGTTTTATGCGCTCGGTCCGGTCAGATCGGACGCGACGATTGCGCTGGATACCATCACGACGGGCATCTTCAGGTGCGGCAACAACCTGTCGAACATCTGAAGGTGACTGTGGCGGTTGAGCAATCCTGGTGGTTGAGTAAGCACGACACCGAAATAGGCACGGCACCTGAGTAAACATGGCACCCGAGTAAGCGCGGCACCTGAGTAAGCATGGAGGCATTGTGAGCACGGCACTGTTCATCATCGACGTCCAGAACGATTTCACTGAAGGCGGTGCGCTCGGTGTGGACGGCGGTAGTGCCGTCGCGCAGGGCATCACCGCCTATCTCAGTTCACTTTCTGGCCGCTACGATCACGTTTTCGCGTCCCGAGACTGGCACGACGCTGACAGCGACAACGGCGGTCACTTCGCCACAACGGAGCCGCCGAACTTTGTCACGACCTGGCCGGTGCACTGTGTTGCTGAAACTCCCGGGTCCAAATATCACCCGGCGCTGGACACGGATGCCGTGAGCGTGCACATTAAGAAGGGCCAGGGCGTTCCCGCGTACTCGATCTTCGAAGGGATCTCAGACGAGGGCGCAACCGTCGCGGAGCTGTTGGACGAGTTTGGGGTCGTGGAAATTGACGTTGTGGGAATCGCGACCGACTACTGTGTGCGCGCCTCCGCGCTCGGCGCCATCGAGCACGGGCGTGCGGTGAGGATCCTCACCGACCTTGTTGCAGGAGTCGCCGCAGAGACCTCGGACGCGGCGCTCGTCGAGCTGGGGCATGCCGGTGCGGAAATTGTGGTGTCGACATCGCAGGAGTGAACCGTCGGGGTGTCGCGCTCATGGCGACATCCCATGTCATCGATGACTTTTATCAGGGCGTTGTACCAGCACTTTTGCCGTTTCTGGTTGCCGAACGCCACTACAGCTATGCGGCGGTCGCCGGTCTGACTCTCGCCGCGAATCTGCTGTCATCGGTGGCTCAGCCCGCGTTCGGCTGGTGGGGTGACCGCACCCCCAGGCGGTGGATGATCTGGGCCGGGATGCTGACGGCGGCGGTCGGCGTAAGCCTGGTCGCGTTCACGACAGAATACTGGATGACCTGGTTGGTCATCGCGTTGTCCGGTCTTGGAATCTCCGCATTCCACCCGGAGGCGGCGCGTTCTGCACGGCAGGCATCCGGCAACAGCAACCGGGCGATGAGCGTGTTCGCGTTAGGCGGCAACACCGGGTTTGCGTTTGGATCGTTTGCCACAACACCGCTGCTATTGCTGACCGGTCTAGGCGGAACCTGGCTGCTCGTGATTCCCGCGGTTGCCATGGCGGTGTTCCTGATCCTTCGCCTGCGGGTGGTGCTCGATGGCCCTCTCGGGGCGAAGCGGCCACCGCCGCACGTGCCGGGGCCGGACGACTGGCCCGCGTTCCTGCGGCTCACTGCCGTCGTCGTCGTGCGGGCCATCGTGTTCTTCGGGGCAGTCTCGTTCGTTGCCCTGTATTTCATCTACGAGTTCGGAGCATCGCCGGCGATCGGTGGTGCCGCCCTCACCGTCTTTCTTGCCTTTGGTGCACTTGGTACGCTCGCTGGTGGCTGGTTGGCCGATCGCATTGGGCGCCTTCGCACCATCCGGATCGGAATGTTTTCAGCCATCCCCGCGCTGCTCGGGCTCGTGCTGGCGTCAACCTGGCCGGTCGCGCTCGTGTTCGTTGCCGTTTTTGGCGTCGCCATTTTCATCCCGTTTGCGGTGTTCGTGATCCTCGGGCAGGATTACCTGCCGAATCGGATCGGAATTGCCAGCGGGGTGACGGTTGGCCTGGCGGTGACTGTTGGCGGCCTGTTCAGCCCACTGCTCGGCTGGATCGCCGACCACAGCGACCTGCGCACCATTTTCGTCATCCTGATTGGCCTCGTTGTCGTTGCGCTGGTGCTCGCGTTCTTCCTGCGCGAACCGTCAAGCGTTCCGCGGCATCCGCGACCGGCCGGGGATGCGACGGCCGAAGCGGCGGACGAAGGCGCGCTCTAGCGACGTGAATTACAACTGGTTTCCGAGCTTGTACTCTGCGCGCTGGAGCTATGGCAATCGCTTCGCGATTGCGCGACGCCAGCGCCGAGGGAGCTGTGCTTCCTCGGTTTACAGCTGGTTTCCGAGCTTGTACTCTGGCATCCCATCGCCCTCACGCGTGTAGCTGAAGCCATCGGCACCAATCGTTACCGCTGACTCCTGCGCCTCCACCCGTTCGATGAGAGGCTTCGGTTCCCCGGTTAGTCCGAGAACACTCGAGCCTTCCGCATACCAACTCGGCACGACCGGGTTGCCCCACCAGTCGCGGCGCTGATTGTCGTGGACATCCCAGGTCAGGATGGGGTTGTCTGGATCACCGGTGTAATAGTCGTGGGTGTAGATCTCGATCCGGTGACCGTCAGGGTCGCGCAGGTAGAGGTAGAACGCGTTTGAAACTCCATGGCGACCGGGACCACGCTCGATCATGTCGGAGCGCCGCACGGCACCAAGGTGGTCGCAGATGTGCAGGATTTGGCTGCGCTCGTGCGTCGCGAACGCAATGTGGTGCATCCGCGGGCCATCGCCTCCGGTGAGAGCGATGTCGTGCACCGTCGCCTTGCGGTACAACCAGGATGCGTACACGGTACCCTCGGCATCCTGAATGTCCTCAGACACCCGGAATCCGAGACCTTCGTAATAGCGTTGAGCCAGCGGAACATCCGGGGTCATGATGTTGAAGTGGTCGAGGCGCGAAATCGCACCAGCACCCTGCACGTCGTAGCGGCGCGTGAACCGTTCGACGTGCTCGGCGTCGAAGAAGAACTCGATTGGGAATCCGAGCGGGTCCTCGACTCGGACCGCTTCACCGATGCCCCGTGTCGCACCGGCCGCGCGGTTCTCGACCTGGCAACCGAGGTTCTCAAAATAGCTTATTGCTGTGGCAACCTCGTCCTGCGACCGGACCCGGAAGGCAAGCACACCGAGGGCTGCGGTCGGCCCTGTGCGCAACACCAGCGAGTGATGCAGGTACTCCTCGAATGCGCGCAGGTAGATTGCGTTCTCGTCTTCGTAGGTGACGACAAGTCCGAGGATGTCGACGTAGAACTGCCGGCTCGCGGCCAGATCGGTGACGATGAGCTCCGCGTAAGCGGAGCGGATGATGTCGGGCGCGGGCGCGCTGGAGCTGGGGGCGGAAGCCATTTCTGGCTTCTGCTGCGACGCGGGCGCGCTGGAGCTGGGGGCGGAAGCCATTTCTGGCTTCTGCTGCGACGCCAGCGCGGACGTCCGTCCCGGACGTCCGTTGTCGTGAGAAGTCATGATCAATGTCCTTTTCTCGAGTGAAGGCTCAGGCCTTACCGAACCGAG
>JBDSZO010000320.1:0-2000 GCA_039925105.1 Terrimesophilobacter sp.
TGCACTGCCTGGCAGTGATTCGCCTGCTGTCACAGCAAAGCAAAGTATTGAACTAGAAGAGTCTGCCACACTGTGGCATTTGCTGCAACCCGGGCGTGTCGTTTTGAGCGGGGGCCATTTCTGGCCGCCGCAACGACACGCCCCGCACCCACGATTGTTCCCCTTTGTCAATGTCGTTCCCCCTCGCCGTAGCCCCTTGCTGACAGGGCGGAACACTTATGGCTGCGATTCCAGCTCAGGCTAGCGGATGCGGCATGGGAGGCCCGCCGCCTGCAAATGGTCACGCAGCGCCGCGGGTGAAAGGGCGGTGTCCCAGTCCCAGCGAGTGACCCGGTGACCGAGGGCGCGCAAACGGTCCTCACGTTTACTCTGGGCAAGCAGCACCTGTTCGGTTGACCTGGAGCTGCGAAACCTGGGATCCAGGTATTTGATGTCACCATCCGCCTCACCGATCAATGAGAACTCCGGCCAGAAGAAGTCCGTATACCCGATCAGACCGCGATGGTCGAAAAACGGGACCTGAACCCGTGGTCTCGGGAATCCGATCAGTTCAATGTTCGCGCGGCTTAGCGATTCCAAGGCGGAGTCCGAATACTCAGTGGCGAAGTCGATGACTTCGCGAGCCTTAGCGAATCCGCCGAACGGCATCCGGCGCTGCCACTGCCGGGCGAGTTCATCGCGCGTGCACCTCGGCTGACGCCTACCGAAGCGGTCAACATGCAGCGCGTGATCAGCCATGGTGACGGCACTCGGAAACCTGCAGCACGCGGCGATATCGATAATCGTCCGCACGAGCGACGTCACCCGCAACCCGGAGACCTCGACAACTTCGTCATCGTCAAGCAGCAAAGAATGACGCGTAACCTGGTGGCGTGAACGGGAGCCGGACGTCGGTGGCACCGTGATGTGCACTGTCGAGGGCCACGACCCGATCACCGGCAGCCCGTGAAGGGCCGCTGCCGACCAGTGCGAAACGATTGGCGAAGTCCGCCGCGTTTTCGCGATCGCATGGACAACAGCGAGATATCGATCGGTTTCGCGAAGGGAATTCCACTCCGCGAGCGTTGCGTAGACCCCCCGCGCAACGCGCACACGAGAACCTTTCGACGTATCGTCGGCAAACTGTTGGCGCGTTCGATCTCGCGTGTGCAGGTCGGCAACATAGGTCATAGCAATGGGTGCGTTGGTCACCCGGCAAGGATGTGGGATTCCGGCAGGCGGCGACCAGGGCGAGTGCGGTTTCTGTGGACATCCGCCACTCACACCACCTGTGGAGGAGAGGTCGTACGTGTTGGTTGTTCCGGTTTGTCAGCTGTGTGTCCGCTCGCCGCGGCCGGATGCCGACAAACGGGAACAATGGTGGGGCTGGCTTGCTGCTACTCGGTGCCGATGTGCTTGTCTGCCGCATCGCGGACTCCGTCAACCTGCTCGGCAAACTTGTCGCCCGTGAGCTTGTTCGCCAAGCCCTCAGCACCATCCAGCACGTTGTCGCTGAGGTCCTCGGCCTGCTCACTCTTCAACGCGTCCTGAACTTTGTCGCTGTTGAACAAATCCCCGGCACCCTTGGTGATGTCATCGAATCCGGCCATGATGGCCTCCTCGTCTCGTCGTTGGTGTTGTGGCCGCCCACCCTACGCGAAACACCTTGTGAAACGAGAAGAGGGGCCGCGCACGTGGCGCGGCCCCTCACAATCTCAAAGAGAGTTGTTATTTGACTACCTTGACAACCTTGCCCGCACCAACGGTGCGGCCACCCTCGCGAATGGCGAAGCCGAGGCCCTCTTCCATGGCGATCGGCTGAATCAGCTCGACCGTCATCTCCGTGGTGTCACCCGGCATGACCATCTCGGTGCCCTCAGGCAGCGTGATGACACCGGTGACGTCCGTGGTGCGGAAGTAGAACTGCGGGCGATAGTTCGCGTAGAACGGGTTGTGACGGCCACCCTCTTCCTTTGACAGGATGTAGGCGGTTCCCTCGAACACCGTGTGCGGTGTAACCG
>JBDSZO010000321.1:0-1633 GCA_039925105.1 Terrimesophilobacter sp.
CGCCTTCGTGTTCGAGCAACCACAATTTCGTCGGGATACCGTTTCCGCGGCTGTATCCGGTAACACCGCCATCCGTTCCGAGCACACGGTGGCACGGAACGAGGATGGGTAGCGGGTTCGCCCCGATTGCGCCACCCACAGCTCGACCTGCGCTCGTGCGGCCGATGTTTCGGCCGAGCTCGCCGTACGTGGTGACTTCTCCCCAGCCCAGCGCCGAGAGCTGGTCCCAGATGGCGTGTTGAAAGGGCGTGCCGCGCGCCTCGAGGGGAACGGTAAACGCTTTCCGGCTTCCGGCAAAATAGGCCCCGAGTTGGCGTGCTGCGCGTTGAAGTACTCGGTCCAAGCGTTCGGGCGCGGCTTCGAGCGGCAGGTGCCCGTCTTTCTCAATGGAAAGTGTTGTGACGGCACGCCCGTTTCCGGTGAACTCGATGCGACCGACTGGACTGTCGATGCGTCCGATCGCTACCGGGGCGGTGGGGGATGGGTTCTGATGAGACATGGTGGAAAGATACGGCGCTGCGCCCGCGGAAGGCTACGAATGGTTGGATCGGTGCACAGTGCGCCATCAGGCTGGGCTGTGGAGGATTGGCTAGCGTAGAGCCATGAACAACTCCGCACCAGCCGATATCGAATGCCGAAATCTTGGACCAAGCGGCTTGAGGGTTTCCGCCGTTGGCCTCGGCTGCAACAACTTTGGGCGTGCCGGTACCGTGACCCAGACGCAGAAAGGCACTGACGCGGTGGTCCACGCAGCGATCGATGCGGGGGTGACGCTTCTGGACGGGGCGGATATCTACGGCGGTGAACGCGGTCTCAGCGAAACTCTGATGGGGAAGGCACTGAAGGGAAAGCGCGATCGCGTCGTGCTGGCAACGAAGTTCGGAATGGACATGGAGGGCGCGAACGGGCCCGATTGGGATGCGCGCGGTTCGCGCAGGTACATTCGGCTCGCCGTCGAGGCATCCCTGACGCGACTTCAGACCGACTGGATCGACCTTTACCAATTGCACACCCCCGACCCGCACACTCCGATCGAGGAGACCCTCGCGGCGCTCGACGAGCTCATCGCCGAGGGCAAGGTTCGCTACATCGGCCACTCCAACCTGTCCGGTTGGCAGATCGCCGACGCGGAGTTCACGGCGCGCCTATCCGGTCATCCAAAGTTCATCTCGGCTCAGAACGAGTACAGCCTTCTTGCACGCGACGCCGAACGGGAAGTGTTGCCGGCGGTTCGTGAATATAGGCTCGGATTTCTGCCATACTTCCCTCTCTACAACGGGATTCTCACCGGAAAATACACGAACGGGAGCGGCCCGGCCGATTCTCGCGTGACCAAGCTCAAACCGCAACTTCTCGATACGGTCAACTGGGAAGTGCTCGAGCGGTACCAGGCGTTCTGCGACGAGCGCGCGATCACGATGCTCCAGGCAACGTTTGCCTGGTTGCTCGCCCAACCGAACCTCACGAGCGTCATTGCCGGCGCGACGACCCCTGAGCAGATCGTGCAGAACGTGGGCGCGGCCTCCGCGTGGACGCCAACGACGCAGGAGGTCGAGCAGATCGGCGCTCTGTTTGCCTAACTGCGGTATTTGCCTGACCACGCCGTGCTGCCGAGTGCTGCCGCTAGGGGATG
>JBDSZO010000322.1:0-2336 GCA_039925105.1 Terrimesophilobacter sp.
TGTGATTATTCCGAATTGCTCTAATACACTCACGTGCTTACGCTCAAAACACAGCCACACCACGTCGGCTGCATCGCCGAACGAGGAGGATCTCGATGACCCAGCCATCAACCATCGCCACAAAGCCCAGCTACGCCGACGTCGTTGACCTCGACAAGTACCCGATCAATGACCTGGCCAGCGAGCGCGGTCAGGCGTTCGTTCAGGCCTGCCGTGAAGAACTCGCCGAGAACGGCGCCTGCAACCTTCCCGGATTCATCCGGCCAGAAGCTGTTGCCGCCATGGTCGACCTCGCAGGCGAGCTCCGCGAAGAAGCCTGGACCTCGTCACGGCCACACACGGTGTACTTCGAGCAGGTCGACGAGACCGTGCCCGCCGAGCACCCGCTGGCCCACCAGGTTCGATCCGTGAAACACGGCATTGCGTTCGACTACATCCATGAGACCTCACC
The DNA here is from genome assembly GCA_039925105.1 of Terrimesophilobacter sp. GTDB lineage: Bacteria > Actinomycetota > Actinomycetes > Actinomycetales > Microbacteriaceae > Terrimesophilobacter. The sequence continues at coordinate 452 of JBDSZO010000322.1, forward strand.
GATGAGCCGCCTTTACGCCTCAGACGACCTGACCCGCTTCATCGCTGCAGTGCTGCAGAAGCCGGTGCTGTACCGCAGCGCGGACCCGCTGGACGCCCTGCAGGTCACCGCCATGAATGACGGCGACGAGCTCGGGTGGCACTTCGACCGCAGCGAATTCTCGATCACCGTCATGTACCAGCAGCCAGAGGAGGGTGGCGAGTTCTACTACCACCCCGGACTGCGCTCAGAGGACAACCCCAACTATGAGGGCGTTCAGCGTGTGCTTCAGGGGGACACGACCGGCCAGAAGCTGCTCCCGAGCGCGCCAGGAACACTCGCCTTCTTCCACGGCACAAACGCCCTGCACCACGTGACCCCGGTCAAAGGTTCAACGCCGCGCATCAACTCGGTACTCACCTACGGTGAGCGCGACGACATGAAGCTCAACGACCTCACATCCATGTTGTTCTACGGTCGGACCTCCGCCTAGGAACGACAACGTTCAGCGCCGCCTTCCAGCGACATTCGGATGGCGGCGCTGAACCGTATTCGGAGGCTGCGCTCAGTGCCAGGAAAATTCAGTGCCACGACGTCGGGACACGACGCTGAAGAGCAACCGCAGCTGCTCCTGATCGCGAGGACACGCCAAGCTTTCGGAAAATCCTTGACGCATGAAACTTCACGGTGTTCTCGCTGATTCCCAGTTGAGACGCGATGACCCGATTGCGCATACCCGAGGTGAGGCACTCGAGCACCTCCATTTCTCGCCGGCTCAAATCCCAGGACCACGCATCCTCTCGCCGCATTGACGGGGGATCAAGCGGCATGACCACCGCCATCTCCGTACCCCACCCTTCGGTGCCAACCAGCGACAGGGTTCCGTCGAGAGCGGCGACCCGCTGCCTCAACGAATCAAGTTGGGTGCTCTCAGCGGTCAGTCGGCCGGGACCATCGTCGCGAAGGTTGATCAGAAGATTCTTACCATCGCACCCCCACTCAACACGCACACGCGAAATATCCGGCTGCCCGGCGAGAGCCAGCACCGCGCCGTGGACAACCGCACGCGCACCGTGTGCGATCTCACCGGGCAGAGCACGACCATCCACTGGCGGGTCGACGAACTGCAGGACAATGTCGCAGTAGCGCTCAAGCGGACGCAGGTCGGCCCTCAGCCGCTCGAACGCGGAGGTGACAGGTTCCTCGGCGAACGTCATCACCCGATGTGATTCCTCACGCACGTCAACCAGCCCCTGAGACGTAATGTCAGTCGCCAGCTGCCGCGCCGCCCGATCGTCAAGATTGGTCCGGCGAAGCACAGCCAAAACGGATTCAAGGATAGTGATTTGGCGATCCGCCAACTCGGTCACTGCCTCCATGCGAGCGCTGGAAGCAACCCGAGATTCCATGAGGTAGGTCGGCGAGGCCGAACTCGCGCGCTGGTTGATGCGAAGCGCAAGAATCTGCCACAACTCGAGGATCACGCGGTCGTCCATCGTTGGTCCGGGATCAACCAGCAGGAGGAGGGCACCGGTGCCAGCCACGGCAGCGAGAACCGGCTTCACGCTGCCACCAACGAGAACCGCATCGCGCCACACCGAGTTCTCTTCGGCGCTCATCCGTACCGCATCCAATTCTGCGATCGCGACGCGCGCGGCAAAGTCGCCGTCACCAAAGTGCTTCTTCGGCGCATCGACATCGTCCACATCAAGGATGAACAACGCCGAATGGGAAACCTGTGCGTCAAGCAGGACCGAAAAATATTCGGCAACGTCGGCGGGCAGCGCGGCAAGCACATTCGCGAGACCGTGAAGCAGATTCCCTTGATCGACGATCCGCAGCGCAGATTCTTGACGGCTGGTGACAATCACGCTCGAAGTCGACGACATGCACCTAAGCATAGGCA
>JBDSZO010000323.1:0-7648 GCA_039925105.1 Terrimesophilobacter sp.
CGTCGAATCTACTCCGCTTGCGGGTGCTAGTCTCGTACGGTGCCAATGCGATCTGTGAGGTCGCTTTTGTGCGCCCCCTTAGCTCATTGGTAGAGCACTTCCTTGGTAAGGAAGAGGTAGTGGGTCCGATTCCCACAGGGGGCTCGGCCACCCGGTGACGGGTGCCGTGGCTGGGTAGCTCAGTTGGTGAGAGCGCACGACTCATAATCGTGAGGTCGCGGGTTCGAATCCCGCCCCAGCTACCATCAAAACCCCCGGAATTCCGGGGGTTTTGCAGTTAAGGCATTGGCCGATTTTCACCCCGTGCCCACAATCTGCCCACATCCAAATTCGTCGCCCCCACGTTGAGCGCCACCGCGACGGCATCCAGGTCATCGTCGAAGAGGTCAGCGTACACATCGAGCGTCATCGCGGCGCTGGCGTGGCCGAGCATCCGCTGCACCGCTTTCACGTTGGCGCCCGACGATACGGCCAGACTTGCCGCGGTGTGCCGGAGGTCGTGGGGACTCATTGCGGGGAAGTCCGGGTCCTCGCTCTGACACACCGCGATCGCACTGGCGAACTTGCGACGACGGAAGTTGCCGCTGCGCAACACACCCCCATCAGGCCCGAGAAAGACGAGATCGTCACGCTTCTTTCCCTCGCACCGATGAGCCAACAGCGCTGAGAGGAATTCGGGAAAAGGCACCGACCGACTGCTGTGACTTTTGGGGGTGCCCCACACAAGCTGGCCACGAGCCACCGAGACGGCTTCCGCAACGTCGACGCGGCGGCGCAGCATGTCAAGTCGACCCACTTTGAGCGCAGCCATCTCGCCCCAGCGCAGTCCGGTGTAGGCGAGGAACAACACCACGTCGGCGTACTCGTCACTGGCATCAGCAAGTCGGCGAACCTGACCATGACTGAGATAGCCACGATGTTTCTTGACCACCCTTGGAAGCTGGATGCCGTCGCACGGATTTCGGGATAGCCGGCCATCGCGAATGGCGTACTTCGCTAACCCCGCCAGCACGAGGAATATTTGTCGAACCGTCGAGGGGGCCAGAGTTCCGGCGAGAAGGGTCACCCACGCTTGTACGTCGGCGTGACCAATGTCGACCAGGCGCACCGTTCCCCAGCGGGGCAGCACATGCCGGTCGAGGCTGTAGCGATAACCAGAGAGAGTCGTCGCCTTGAGCTGGAGCTGCGCGTCGTACCAATTCTCTGCCCACGCGCCAACGGTGATCCGTGAGCGAGACGGGTCCACCCACTCGCCCCGGAGCTTGGAGACCTCGACCGACGACAGAAAGTCCTCAGCTTCTCGCTTGGTTCTGAACCCCCGCTTGTCGGTTTGGGCGTGGTCGGGCTTCCTGTATCGAACCCGGTACCGCTTGCCCGCCGATGTTTCGTAGGACGAGATCGAACCCATCGTGACTCCCCTCTCGTGGTGTCTCTTGAGGGTACTTCGAGCCAGTGACCATGCCGCCGTGGGGTGGCTGCATGGTGTTCCTTTGGGTATTCCAAGGGCTGGAAGGGGCAAAGGAATAGCAAAGGGCGATTTTTCCCTTTACCACCGCCTCTGCCGAGCGGAGCTCGATTCCCAACCTCCCCCACCCAACAAGTTGTCCACGGGAGGTTGGGAATTAGAAGCAGAGGTGGTGGTAAAGGGAAAAAGGAGAATGAGAATGAAGAGAGAGGCAAAGGTCGGCAATCGGGGTCCGGGGACTTATCAGGTGGTGTAGTTGACGATGGCCTTATGGACAGCACATTTTTTCTCAACCGAATCAAACGCAATTGTGTTACGTTTCTTACGGATAGGATACAGATATGACTCCCGTACTCGACCAGCAGACTTACGTAATCGACGATGTCGCGCGCGTTGAACTGATACACGAGTTCTTTGCCGCGCACGAGCTGGCAGATCATTCGTCCTCACTCCCGCAGTATTTCTTGGCCGGTGTGGGAGGCGATCAGGTCGAGATCCCGGAAGAGGTCCACGAGGTCCTCCTGCAAGTGATCGAAGCAATGCGCCGAGGACTTGCTGTCAGTATCGTGCCACAGTCAAAAACGTTGACAACGCAGCAAGCGGCCGATCTTCTTGGGATGAGCCGGCCCACCTTGCTGAAGCTCCTGGACGCGAAGAAGATCCCGTTCGAGCGGCCCACCACTCATCGACGAATACGTTTGGTCGATGTGTTGGCCTACCAGCAGCAGCGGCGTCTCGAGCAGTACGAAGCGCTCGAACTGATACGAGAGTCACTGGATGATGACACACCGGTAGAGGAAGTACTGGAGCAAGCAAGGAAAACACGGCACGCTCTGGCGGCCAAAAGGCGAGCAAAGCCCGCGACACTGCCAGACTAGACCGGTGTTCATCGCCGTCCTTGATAGCTGCGTTTTGTGGCCCAGTACACTTCGCGATTTCCTACTGTCGCTTGCGATCGAACAGCTGTACACGCCAGCGTGGAGTAGCGCGATCCTAGAAGAAGTCCAGTACAACGAGGCGGAAAAACTCAAAGGCCGGCCACAGTATGTCACGGTCGAAGAAGCCGACATGCGTGCAGCACGCCTCGTTGCGAACATGCAGAGCGCATTCCCAGACGCGTTGACGACTGGTTGGGAACCATTGGAAGGCACCTTCGGCTTACCCGACATTGACGATGAGCACATACTGGCAGCAGCTGTCATGGCCGGAGCTGGGGCAATCGTCACCGATAATCGGAAGGATTTCCCGGCAGATAATCTTCCCTACGGCATCGAAGTACTCAGCCCGCAGGATTTCGCCCGTGACACCGTGTCGCTGAACCCGTACACCGCGTTGAAGGCCATTCGGGCCATTACCGCCAGATCGGGGCGCCACGGACTGGCACTCAGCGAAGGCGCACTCTTGAATATTCTCCAGAACCGGTACCACCTCACGGACGCCGTGAGCCTGCTGAACGAAGCACGTTCCACCTGACCGATTACTAGGTCACTGGTCTGCCTGAATACGTGACTGCTTCCCCATCGACTTTCGGAAAGTTTGTTGTGTTTTGCTGCCCGTTTTGCGAAATTCTGGTGGCATTCTTTCGCTATTCAAGAACGGGTCACCGGGCCCCTTGGCGTGTCTAAGGGGGGTGGCGAATTCAAGTGGTCGTTGCAACACTTGAATTCGCCCCTGGCCGGGCACCCTGGTTACGAGACTGTATGCGGCACCGTACGACGCGCGCCGCAACGATTGCCGTCCCGGTGGCCGAACGACGAGTGCAATCTGCTTCATTGCACGTGATTTACTGCGGTAAAGACGGCTCGCCAGCGATGGCCGCCACGAACAGCACGATGACTAACCATCCTTGCCCGTGCGTGGGCCGTAACCAGTACCCCACCTCTTCGGCCCGAACCAAGGTCCTTTCCCCAATGTGTCTCGTGCATTCCTTACCGAAGCCAGCTAGCTCAAACCGCGCCAGCCTCAGACTAATCGCGCGACGGGCAGAGGGTCATAGTTGGTCGACCTGGCCAACCAGTGTGCGCTCGGCAGAAACGCGACCATGCCGCCGATCATGAACAGGCGGGTGCCCGCAAGCGGAACCGTTTGTTAGGTGGTGGATCTCCGCTGCGCCCGGTACCGGGGTAGTAGAAATCCATCGGGAGCAAGAAGAAGGAGGTCCGGATTCCTGAACTGCTCCGCAGTGACCGCCAGCCATTCGATCAAGTTCTTTCCGCTGCCGTCGTCCCACGGTACGCCGGTCGCCAGCACCTTGCTTCCCGGCGCCTGCTCGATCACGACAATCCTGCCCCTCGGACACGCCGTGTACACGGGCTTCCACCCTGCTGCCGCATGATTGCATTGCTTGATTCGTCGACCAGGGTTTGCCTGATCCCGTCGAATTCGTCCCTCACCGTCAGTGGGTGCGAGCAGCCCGGATCTGTGCCATGTCAACGCGCCCGTCGTGGAATGGAACGCCTTCCGCTTCGAGCAACGCTCGAGCTCCTCCGTCATGGCACGTGGCCGGTGCGCCGTCAGCGTGAACGATTCGCCACCACGGCACGTCGTCGTCAAGCAGCGAAACGGCCCGGCCCGCCTGCCGGGGGCCGACTCCCACTGCGAGCCCGATCTCACCGTAGGATTCAACGCTCCCCTCCGGAATCATCATGACGACCTTGCGGACTTCAGTTACCAGGTTCATGCTCATCCTCCTCCTGATCCGGGATACGTGATCTTCCCGTCGTGCACACGCGCGAATTCATCCATTGTCGCTCGCCGCGTTGACGAAGCCGACATGATGTCGAAGACGTCAACCCCGGCAACGATGAGCGCGTCCGTAACCAACCGTCGGTGACACCGCCATGGCACGGCCTCGCTGCACATGATCGCCGGAACCGACTCGTTGACGATCCTCATCAGTTCAGCCATGCCGGAGTTGAACGCCTCGGTCGCCATGTAGTCGGCGTAGTCGCGGAACGCCTTGACCCGCCACACGCCGTTCGGACTCACCACACCTGCTGGCGTATGCCGGCGGCCGCCGAGATCCTGGATCCACTCGTATCCGATATCCGCGGGTAAGGCTTCCTTGATCGCGTCCTGGTTCCACTGCGGAAACTTCCGTGACGACGGATACGAACGCACGTCAACCAGCTCGGTCACACCGTTCGAACGCAGCATCGCGAGCACGCCCTCGAAACTGCGAGTGGAGTGACCGATCGTGAATACTCGCCTCGCGGACTGCCCGGTTGTCTGATCCTTCGTCATCGAGCCTCAGTCGATCTTCGTCAACACCTTCGCCTTGTGCATTGCCACGTGATCGGTTTTGTCGCTCTGGATCTCGTACTGCGGGTCATCCGCGGTGCATCGCCGCATTTGAGGGCGCTCCCGGAAGCAGATTTGAGGCCGCTTTTCGACTTCGAGGAGTGCCCGCAGGGGATCGCAAAACGAACGCCCGCGAGGAAGTCTGATGGCGGCGTGGGGCCCGTCCCGCCGTTCCGTTCGTTGGCCTCTTGGCGGGAACGTGTCGTATCGACCTCGGACTGCTTCGCGTCTGCGTCGGTTCAAGCCGGGTCGGGTTCATGGGCTCTCCTGTGGTCGGATCCCAAGCGGGGTGGTGGCGCTGATCAGAAGCAGATCGATTCCTCCGGCATGCAATAAGGGAACAAGAGCGGTCTCCCCAGCATCAATGACACGGTGCACCCACGCCAGGAAGCAGTCCGCCATCGCCGCAGTAGCCACAAATTCGCGGCCGCCGCAAGTGATGATCGCGCCTGGTTGGCTGACCGGGGCCGGTCGGAGCGATGGTGGCGTTGCGAGCGGCCCTGCGGATGAAACCTCTCGCGGTCGGAAGGCTAATACTTCCCCTCGCTTGGCGCCGAGCGTCCGCACGGTGGGACGAGTTGGGCCGGTCAAGCGGTGCGCGGCAACCATGACAACTCTGGTTCAGCAGGACTGCCGCTGCGCGGTGTCTGTGTGAAGTGGGCGATGGCCTCGGCGAGGGAGGAGAAGTAGAACCACTGGAATCCGTGTTCGAGCTGCGTCAGCTCGAACGTGCCATCCTTCTCTTCGATAAAGCCGAGCAAGCTACACGCGTCGTGCTCCGAATACCGTCGGTCGCTGACGCGCCATTGCGACCTGGACAGGGGCTGAACGACGAGGTCCTCCTCTGCCGGCGGAGTGTAGTCGCCGGGAACGTTACCGGAGAACCTGGCTGGACCGCCAGGCCCAAAGAATGTTGTTTCCATGGTGCTTCCTCCGTAAAGCCTGCAGGTCGCCGGGCAAAGCTGGCGCTGAAGTGACAGCTCAGACGGATGTTCCTCGACGTCCGCTGATGAAACGCATCAGCCACACGATGACAGCGATGATCAGCAGTACGATGCCGACCCAGAGCAGCCACTGGACGGCCTGAACAAAACCACCGAAGAATATAAGGACGATAGCGATGATGGCGATAATTACAACTAATCCAGTCATGTCAATCACATTCCGTTCGTTTGGTGGAACCTCGGCAACAGCGTCATAGGTTCCCTGATGGTGGAGTTTGACCCAAAAACGGGCCGTCGGTGTTAGCTACTCTCGGCGATTGCCTCGTCGGCGACGCACCGCGCGCGAAGGCAACCGATGTAGCCAGTCCTTAAGGGTCGCCGTCATCTCGTCAGCGATGGCGAGTTCAATCGGATCCCTCCCAGCCGACACCGGCTCCACACTCGAATCGTCGTTTCGCGAAATAAGTAGTTCCGCCGAAGGAGCGCAGGTGATGGTCATGACCACGGGCCGTCGTTGAGGATCCACGAACTGATATCAATCGGCTGTGTGGCCACGTCCTCGGCGGCAATCACGAAGCGGGGACCGAGATCCTCGCTTGGAACTTCACCGAATGCAGTGAGAGAATCGTCTAATTGATTGTGCATTTTGCCCCGTTCGCTGTGGAAAAGCTCTGCCGGGGACTGGGGCAACAATTAGTGCTTATTCGTCAGTAACTCACGTAATGTTCGCTTTGTCAATGGGGAACCGTGATTTTTCGGGCGGCACTCACCGATTGCGGGCAGACCTTCGGACTCTCACCGCCCACACCGTACACTGGCCATGAGCTTTACCGTCACTCTTAATGACTTTCGATCCAGAACCTCGTCGTTCGTCAGAAGGTTTTTCAGACGAATTATGGAGGGCGCACTCGTGAGACTGTTTGTGAGCGGTTACGCGCCTGAGTTGGCCGTCGAGGCCGTTCTGCATGGATGAGCCACTGGATCGTGATCTTGGACGGCCACCAGCTTCGGGTGTGCGTGGCGTTGATGCGGATTTGTGTTCCCGTTTCGTCGAGTCCCTTCCTGTCACTGGCGCGTCGATATCCGTCTTCGATGAGGCAGGCAATCAATCGACGATTTGCGCCAGCGATGACACGGCTGGACGGCTGGAAGAGATGCAGTTTGAGTTAGGTGAGGGGCCTCATTGGGAGGCTCTCCACACGGGGCGTCCGGTCTTAGTGCCGGACCTGCACTCCGAGAAACTTTCTGGTTGGCCGATGTTTAGCGACGCGGTACTTCAGACAGGAGTCGGCGCAGTGTTCGCATTCCCGTTGACCATGGGAGCTGTCACGATCGGCGTAGTGGATTTGTATTGCTCGATTCCTGGCGATTTGAGTGCGAACTCGCTCTCGACAGCGCTGAATCTTGCCGGTAGCCTCGCGCTACCCGCCGCACGAATGGCAATCCGGTCGGCGGACCGGGAGGAGACCTCTGCCACGGTCGGATCCGCACCTGAGCTGCGGCGGGATGTTCATCAGGCCACCGGAATGATCCTCGTCCAAATGAACGTGAGTGCGACGGAAGCATTTCTGCTCCTGAGGGCACACGCCTTCTCCAGCGGCCGCACGGTGCACGACGTCGCTCAGGATGTGGTCGCCCGCCGACTCGACTTCAGTGTGGCGGCAGTGTAATGCGGGTATCATTCTCTAAAGAATTAGGAAGACGGCTATGAGTGATACGTCCAGGGAAAGCAGGATCAGTGCAGCGTTCGTCAAGCTCGCCGACACGCTGATCGCCGACTACGACATCGTTGACCTGCTGGATACGCTGCTGCTGGAATGCATCCAGATCCTCGACACCGAAGCTGGCGGGTTGATGCTGGTCGATGCTTTCGGTGATCTGCAAGTCGTCGCCTCCACCAACGAGCAGGCCGACTTCGTCGAGCTGATGCAGCTGAATG
>JBDSZO010000324.1:0-2774 GCA_039925105.1 Terrimesophilobacter sp.
CAGGTGTTCGAGCGCGACGGCCTGAATTTGCGACTGGATGTGCCGGTGACCTTTGCCGAGGCTACCCTCGGGGCAACGATCGAAGTTCCCACACTTGGTGGGGATCCGGTCAAGCTGCGGATTGCGCCGGGCACACCGAGCGGTCGCATTTTGAGGGTAAAGGGCCGCGGGGTTACTACGACCAAGGGAACTGGTGACCTGCTCGCCACCGTGATGGTTGCGGTGCCCGCCCACCTCACCGCGGCGGCCAAAGATCACCTTGAGGCGTTCGACAAGGCGATGCCGACCGAAAACCCTCGTGCGGAACTCATTTCGAGGGCGCGCGGTTAAGTCAAGTGAGCTAAGGACCAGGAGCTGATCATGGACGCCAATTCACCGCTGTTCGCGATTGCGATAGCGGCCGAGCTTGCCGAAATGCATCCGCAGACCCTTCGGCAGTATGACCGCCTTGGTCTCGTGAGTCCGCGGCGCACCGCCGGCAAGTCGCGGCGCTATTCGATGCGCGATGTCGCCCAACTTCGGGAGATCGCGCGTTTGGGTGCCGAAGGGGTGAGCCTGGAAGGAATCCGCCGGGTTCTCGATCTGGAGAACCGGGTTTCCGAACTGGAGGCGCGCGTTCGCGAGTTGGAGATTGCGCTCGCCGACGAACTGCTGAACCGTCCAGGACGGCGGGTTTTTGCCGCAGGAGAGTCCGGCGATGTGGTGTCGCTGCGGGCAGGCACCCGCGCCCAACGCAACACCCAACTGGTCGTTTGGCGGCCAGGAGAGCAATGACGAATGACAGACGAGGAAAGCGAGTTCATGTCTGACCAAGAGCAACCACAGCACGCGGTCTACGCCGGAGTGCCCACCGGGCAGGTCCCCTACAGCCAAACGGCTTACGGCCAGGCGGGCCACACGACCGCCCAGACGCCCTACGCGAGCGCGCCCAAAAGGCCGCCGCTGGCCCCTCGTCACAAGCGTGGTGCAGCGTGGGCCGGAATTGTCGGCTTCAACCTGCTCACTCTCGGCTACTCGATGTTCGTGATCCCGATCGTGGTTGGCTTTTTCGGTGCATTCTTTGGATTCGTCCTTCGCCAGCTGGAACGCTCATCGCGGGGGATGGACTCTGAGCTCCGGTCGATCAACAACTTCTTCACAGCGCTGGACCTTGGTGCCTGGCTGATCCCCGGGATCATCGCGTCCGTTATCGGCCTCGTCATCATGGCAGTGGCACTGTTGCTCTCGTCTGTGATTCTGAAGGCACACTCGGTTCATCGCGCATGGGCAGTGACGTGGGCTGGCGCCGGGGTTGCAGTTGTCGCGTCCTGGTTCGTTAGCTGGCTGCCAAGCCTGCTTGCACAGTTGGGCTTTGGCGTGTTCGGGGCCGCCGACGTTGGAGTGTGGACAAAAGTGGCCATCGCCGTGGGCATTTACACCCTTCTCGGGATTATCGTCAACTCGGTCATGGGTTGGCTGGCGTGGTGGTGGATGGCGCACGCACTGCGGGCGAGAACCCCTTCCGTTGTAACAACAGGGCAGGAGTAATTCGTGGCAAACATGCAGGGCGCACCAGCCAGCGACGAAGAGCAGAAGACCGCACTCGAGCAGTACGGTGTCGACCTGACTGCCATTGCCGGCACTGGCAAGCTTGATCCGGTCATTGGGCGGGATGCTGAGATCCGACGGGTCAGCCAGGTCCTGACCAGGCGCACCAAGAACAATCCCGTGCTCATCGGTGAACCTGGGGTTGGTAAGACTGCAGTAGTTGAGGGGCTCGCCCAGCGCATCGTTGCCGGGGACGTCGCCGACTCGCTGAAGGGCAAACGCCTCGTCTCGCTCGATTTGGCGGCCCTTGTCGCCGGAGCGAAGTATCGCGGAGAGTTTGAGGAACGCCTCAAGGCGGTGCTGAAGGAGATCAACGACGCCGACGGCCAGATCATCACCTTCGTTGACGAACTGCACTCCCTGATGGGCGCGGGTGGTGGCGAGGGATCCGTCGCTGCGGCGAACATGTTGAAGCCGATGCTCGCACGGGGTGAGCTGCGGCTGATCGGTGCAACGACACTGGATGAGTACCGCGAGTTTATCGAGAAGGATGCCGCGCTGGAGCGCCGCTTCCAGCAGGTCTATGTTGGCGAGCCGAGCGTTGAGGACACCGTCGCGATCCTGCGCGGGTTGAAGGAACGCTACGAAGCGCACCACAAGGTCGCTATTGCGGACACCGCACTCGTCGCTGCCGCCGCGCTCAGTAACCGGTACATTTCCGGACGCCAACTCCCGGATAAGGCGATCGACTTGATCGACGAGGCGGCGAGCCGACTGCGGATGGAGATCGACTCTGCACCGGTCGAAATCGACGAATTGCGTCGCGGCGTCGACCGGCTGAAGCTCGAAGAGCTTGCTCTCAAGCGCGAAAAGGATGACGCCAGCAAGGCGCGGCTCCAGAAGTTGCGTGATGACTTGAAAACCAAGAGCGCCCACTTGACTGAGCTGCAGAAGCGGTGGGAGGGCGAGCGTGCCTCCCTGAACCGGGTTGGTGAGCTGAAGGAGAAGTTGGACAGCCTCCGTGTGCAGGCGGATCGCGCCCAGCGCGAGGGCAACCTGGAACTGGCGTCCCGCTTGCTGTACGGCGACATTCCCGTTATCGAGCGGGAGGTTGCTGATGCCGAGAAGTCGCAGGCGGACACGCCGATGATGGTCAACGACCAGGTGACGCCGGAGGATATCGCTGCCGTGATCGCCGCCTGGACGGGCATTCCGGTCGGCAAACTTTTGCAGGGCGAGACGGAGAA
>JBDSZO010000325.1:0-3510 GCA_039925105.1 Terrimesophilobacter sp.
CTGTGCGGATGCAGCGAGCGCGATGAGAATCTCGCCGGCATGGGGAGCATCCGAAATGCGCACCTCGATGGTCTGGTGGTGCGAGCGGATCGTGGCATCCGTAATGTGCTTCAGCGGAATGTCAAACGCTGTGCCAGCGGCGGCCCGCTTTTCGACTGCTGGCAGAAGCGTGGTTGCATGAGCTGCGGTGCGGAAGTGATCGCCAAACTTCAGGGTGTGGATGAGGGCAGAACCATGTTCTATTTCGCCATCGAGCCCAACGATCGCGGCCTTGCCGTACGCCTCAATCGGTGCGCCGAGGGCGCTGACAACCCGCGGGGCAAGCAACGCGCCGAGATCGGATGCTGTTGCGTCGATTCCGACGGAAAGGTCGTTGACAAATCCTGCACCATGCCACGGGTTGTCGATGATCACGGCGACAACGGCTATGCGAGCGATGGGTTCGACCGCCTTGCCCCCTTCGCTAACGATCTCTTCGATGAGCGTCGTAATTTTTCGAATGTTCACAGGGTGATTCCTTTCAGTACCTCAGAGGTGATGGGGCGATCTGTCTTTCGATCGCCGATCCGAGCGTGCGGTCGCGGTCCGGTCGAAGCAACGACAATGACTGCTATCTCGTCGCTGTGCGGTGCGTCCGGGAGGAAAACGTCGAGAGACTGGTAGAAATCTCGAGTCGGGGCATCGGTCTTGTGCCACAACGGAACGCAGATGCTGCTGCCGGCGGCCGCTAGATTGTCTGCAAAGCACAGAATTGACGTTCCCTCGAGCGCTTCTCGAACGAGGTTTCCGAAGTGCGAAGTGTGAATGAGCGCGCTGGCATGCTCGATCTCCCCATCAAGGCCGACGACAGCGGCCTTGCCAAAGGCTTTGATGTTCCTCGCGCCGCCGAGTGAGTCGATGAGACGGTCAGTGAGGAACTTCGCGAGCACGGGGGCAGTGCGCTCGGTCGCGTGCTGCAGGTCGGTGTCGAATGCTGTGCCGAGCCACGGGTTGCCGATCACCGCCGTCGCGCTCGCACGCAGAAGGGGGACGTCGTCAGCATTGTTAGCTGGTGCCTCTTCGACCGCAACCAGAAGGGTGCGGAGTCCGATCGCTGCGGCAATGGGTTCGTAGTCGTGCAAGGTCGACCGCGTAGTGAGATCGTAGGTCTGCATGGCCTTCTCGGCGATCGAGGTCATGTCCGGATTCCTCGTCGGCTGGTGCATTCTCGGTGTGGTGGTTGCATGATTCTGGGCCACTTCGACTTACGGAGCGGCCGGTTTGTTGGTGGCGCTCTCCGTTGCGAGCGCACGAAACACCGATGTGCCTGAGGCATCGACATGGCTTCGCATAGCGAATTCGGCGCCGATGTGATCCTTGGCCTCGATCGCGTCAAGCACGGTCTCGTGCTCACTAAGCGAAACACCGAGCCGACCGGGCTGCTGTACCGACTTCACGACGAGTCGGTGATATTCGAGCTGGTTCATGAGTCGCTCGTAGTGCTCCGCGAGCTTGCGGTTGTCGGTTCCGGAGATGAGCACATTGTGAAACTCGTGCACGAGGGAAGCATAAAGCGTACGGTCGCCGACACGGACAGCTTCCCGTGACGCCTCAACGTTGTGGCGGAGTATGTCGAGTTCCGGAACCTCACCGCGCCGGGCAAGCAGTCCGGCGGCAAGGCCTTCAAGCCCACCTTTGAGTTCGAAGAGTTCAACGATTTCACGCCTGGTCGGTTGCCTGACAAAGGTTCCGACCCTTGGCCTGATCTCAACGAGGCCCTCGTTTTCAATTTGCTTGAGTGCCTCTCGGATGGGTGTTCGACTCACATTGAACTCCTGGGCGAGAAACAGTTCAGGAAGGAGTGCGCCGGGAGGGTAATCACCTCCGAGAATGAGCGCCCGCAAACGGTCGAGCAAGGGAAGTTCGCTCATCGGGGGCGCGGGATCACTCTGGGGAATTGGCGACTCTTGCATGCCAACACCGTAACTTGCATACATGAGGGTGTCAAGAAAATGCATGTACTTTCAGGGATTATGCTCAAACAGGCCTTGTTCTTGACGAATCCGCCTTTTACATTTACTATCGCTTGCATGCCAGTCAACACCGAAGTTGCAATTGCTGCATGGGAGGCCGCGTGGGACCGCGGCGACGTCGACGCCCTTGATGCCGTCATGGATGCCAACTACGTGCGAGAGAGCGCAGGTTCAACCGACGTCGCGGATCTCGCTGAGCTTAAGCGGGACATCCTCGAGGTTCGTCGAGCGTTTCCGGACTTGCGCACCACGGTCGACAAATTCATTGTGGACGGCGATGACTTCGCAATGTTTTGGACCTCCACAGGAACTTTCACTGGACCTCTCGGGGAAGTCCCGGCAACGGGGAGCCGAGTGCACACTCGCGGTTCGAACCAGGGAACCTTGCGTAACGGACTCATCGCGCACGAGCGAGTCACTTGGGACAAGAGCGAACTTCTCGCTGACCTTGGCGTGCCCTCGCTACGTTCGGCATTCGAAAGCGATCTGTCTGATGTCGTCATTGATAACCTCTCCGGAACGCTCGGCGTTGATGCGCTCAAGGGGTTCAATCGGCAGTTCATCACCGGTGTCACGGTCGTGACGACCATGGACGCAGACAGGGTGCCGCGAGGGCTTGCAGTCAACTCGTACGCATCGATTTCGCTGGAGCCTCCGCTCGTTCTTGTCTGCGTGCAGAAAACTTCGTCGACCTACCCGGCGCTGTTTCAGGCGACGCACCTGGGTATCAACATCCTGAGCAACGAGCAACGCGACACGGTCGCAACATTCGCGTCTAGGGAGTCAAACAAGTTCGCAGGACTTCAGTGGCACGACGGGCCACACGGAAGTCCGTTGATCGACGGCTCTTCCGCGTCCATCGAGGCAGAGATCAAGGAACGCTTCCAGGCCAAAACGCACACCGTTTTCATCGCCAAGGTCACCCACACGGAGGTTTCGGATGCTGTGCCGATGGTCTACAAAGCGGGCCACTTCTTCGACGGGGCATCGCTAAACGAACTGTAATCCGAAACCAGAGGGCAACCCATTCACCCCAACTTCTTGAGAGGAAGCACACAGAACGTAACCGGAAGCCTCGGATTCCGAGCGATCCATATTTGTCAACCTGAGAACGTAAAGAAGCACATGCAACACCATGAGGTCACCGGTGTTCGGTGACCGACCCGACTGCGCAATGTCGCGAGAAGAGGTTCTACTGAAAATGTCTGAGAATCAGGAAACTACGCCCACCTATGGATCGTCACTGACCCGTACCGAGCCATTCGCTACCGAGCAGATTCCGGTGAGTGAGAGGCATGGTCACCCCCGCCAGCAGTTCACGCTCTGGTTTGCCGCCAACATGGTGCTCGCCGTGATGGTGTCTGGCTTTTTCTCTTCCCTCTTCGGGCTCTCCGTTTTCCAGGGACTGACGGCGGTAGCGGTTGGCACGCTCCTCGGTGCCATCGTGATGGGATACCTCGCGGGGATCGGAACAAAGGTCGGCGTGCCACAGCAGGTG
>JBDSZO010000326.1:0-7771 GCA_039925105.1 Terrimesophilobacter sp.
CTCCCCCTTGTGGGGGTAGACAGTACTTAATTGGTTCTCATGTGCAGTTCCCGACTGCAGCTAACCGTTTCACCGTCCGAAACCCATTTGCTCAGAAGGGACACATCCGTGAGCATGCGCAAAATCCTTGCGACAGTCGCCACCAGCGCACTGATCGCATCAGGCCTCATCGCGGGATCCGCGGTAGGGGCCATCGCAGTACCGACCTCCATCGGAGGTTATGGTCATACATCGTTCGCGCCGGGTCGCTACATTGTGACCCTCGCCGACGCATCGGCCGCAACCTACAAGGGCGGAATCAAAGGTTATGCAGCCACAAAGCCGAACAAAGGCAAGCAACTCAATGCGAGCCAGCCGGCTGTGACAAGCTACTCCAATTATCTGAACGGGCGTCAGAAGAACATCGCGGGGAGTGTTGGCGCAACGATCGATTACTCGTACACGCTTGCGCTCAACGGCTTCTCGGCGACGCTCACCACTAAGCAGGCGATTTCGCTGTCGCGGAACAGGGGTGTCGCGACGATTTCGCTGGACCAGATGTACCACACGACCGCGGTGCCTGCCACCGAATTTCTTGGCCTTTCAGGGCCAAACGGCGTCTGGGCGTCTGTTGGGGGTACCGACCGTGCCGGCAAAGGCGTCGTCATCGGCATGCTCGACACCGGCATTGCACCGGAAAACCCCTCGTTCGCTGGTACACGGCTCAAAACGACCACGGGCACGAATCCGTACCTACAGGGAACCACCATCAAATTCGTCAAGGCGGACGGCAACACTTTCACCGGCACCTGCCAAAATGGTGCCCAGTTCTCGGTTGCCGACTGCAGCACCAAGATTGTTGGCGCCAGATACTTTGTCGACGGCTTTGGCGCAAAGAACATCGGCGGATCGAAGCTCGGGGAATATCTCTCACCGCGCGACGGAAACGGCCACGGATCGCACACCGCGAGCACGGCAGGTGGCAACGCTAATGTTCCTGCCAGCATCAACAACGTGAGCTTCGGAACAATCACCGGCGTGGCCCCGGCGGCCAAGATCGCCGCCTACAAGGTGTGCTGGACCGGCCAGAATCCGGCCTCGACGTCCGATGATGGCTGTGCCGGGTCAGACCTTGTTGCCGGCATCGACGCCGCAGTCAAGGACGGAGTTGACGTCATCAACTACTCGATCGGGGGTGGGGCCGCGCAGACGACGGTCTCTCCGACCGACGCGGCGTTTTTCGGTGCTGCGGCTGCCGGCATTTTCGTGTCAGCCTCGGCAGGCAACGCTGGGCCGACCGCGTCGACCCTGGACAACGCATCGCCGTGGATCACCACTGTTGCGGCGAGCACCATCCCCAGTTACGAGGCGACGGCCACCCTCGGGACTGGTTCTGCCATGGCGGGAGCCTCCATCACGGTCGATATGACCCCGGGTGCACCACCGCTCACCGGTGACCTTGTGCTCGCGGCGAATGTGGCACTGTCTGGCGCCACGAGCGCGAACCTGTGCTTCGCAAACACGCTTGACCCGGCAAAGACTCTGGGCAAGATTGTGGTGTGCGAGCGCGGTATCATCGCTCGCGTCGACAAGTCGGCTGAGGTTAAGCGGGCCGGCGGGATTGGCATGATCCTGATCAATGTTGTGCCAAGCTCCACCGACCTCGACACCCACTCGGTTCCTACCATCCACCTTGACGCGCAGTTCCACGGTGCCCTTATGACGTACGCGGCAACGGCAGGTGCGACGGTGAGTATGGCTGCAGGCAACTCGACGAGTATCGAACCGCCGACACCGCAGGTTGCCGGATTCTCTTCGCGCGGTCCGGTGCTTGCAGACGGCAGCGACATCCTCAAGCCGGACATTACGGCACCGGGTGTTGCGATCATCGCTGATGGTCCCAATGCTAAGGGTGGTACGCCGACATTCCAGTTCCTTTCCGGAACCTCGATGGCGGCACCGCACATCACCGGAATCGCCGCGCTGTACCTTGGCGTGCACCCCAACGCGTCTCCGGCCGAGATCAAGTCGGCGATGATGACGACCGCAACCAACACGGTGGATGGCAACGGTGATGCCGTAACCAACCCGTTCATTCAGGGCGCCGGTCAGGTGGCCCCGACGAACTATCTCCACCCCGGGTTGCTGTACCTCAACGGGGCCGATGACTGGCTTGCGTACATTCAGGGAGTCGGTATCAATGTCAAAGTGACGCCCATTGATCCGAGCAACCTGAACCTCGCGTCGATCGCGATTGGTTCGCTGACCGCACCCGAGACCATCACGAGGACCGTCACGGCAACCCAGGCGGGAACGTTCGCCTCGGAGATCTCGGTGCCCGGAATCGAAGCGGTCGTGTCGCCGAAAACGCTCACGCTGAGTGCAGGTGAATCGAAAAGCTACACGGTGACGTTCAAGCGCACCAATGCGCCACTCGATAAATTCACGACAGGCTCGTTGACGTGGACCAGCGGCAACACGGTGGTTCGCTCGCCGATCGCGATTCAGCCGGTGACGATTGTCGCACCGGCTAACGTCGACGGTACCGGTGTGACCGGCTCCGTCGATGTGACGGTTACCCCCGGTGGCGATGGACAGATCCCTCTCAGCACGACCGGCCTGACCGCGGGAACGCTGCAGCCGGACCCGACGCACACGGTGAATGACCATTCGGGTTCCGGGTCGACTGGCGACGAGTTCCAGTACACCGTGCAGGTGCCGAGCGGAACGGTGCTGGCGCGGTTCGATCTTGACTCGATCGACAATGGGGCGGATCTTGACCTCACCGTCTACCAATTGAACGCCACGGGTACGCCGATCGCCCTATGGCAGTCAGCAACCGGGTCTGCGGATGAGCGAGTCGACCTGTACTCGCCGGCTCCGGCGAAGTATCTGGTTATTGTGGACGTCTATTCGGCGAACCCACCGACGGCATTTGACCTGCGGACCTACTCGGTTCTGCCAGGTGGTGTGCCGCTCACGCTGAACCCGCCGGTGTTGAATGGGGAGTCTGGCATTCCGGTCACCTACACCGCGTCGTGGTCGGGGCTGGAGGCGTCCACCAGCTACCTGGGTCTGGTCAACTATGGCGGGACGTCGGCGTCAACGGTGATCACGGTGAATACCGGTACGACGGGCTAGTCGCAGTCGCAGTCACAGTCACAGTCTCAGGTTCGTTCTGAGACTGTGCAGGTGTGGGTTTCGGTCGGAGAGTGTTTACTCTCCGACCGAAACTGTCGCTGCGGCATGCCCCTCTCACGATGTTGTCGCGTGTCAGTTACCTCGGTTCTGGTGTTGACTGTAGGCATGGACAGCGTGGAAGTCTCCACCGCGAGGACGCTCTGATGGCCGAGGTAGTGATTGTCGGCAATGCCGAGGAAGCCGGCGTGATCGCCGCTGACGCGATCGAGAAGCTGGTGCGTCGCAAACCGGATGCCGTCCTGGGTCTTGCGACCGGATCCACACCGCTCACCACCTGGGCCGCTCTTGCTTCACGAAACCTTGACCTTTCCCGGGTGCGGGGATTCGCCCTCGACGAGTACGTTGGACTGGAGCCGGGGCACCCAGAATCGTACCGCGCCGTCATCACGCGGGAAGTTGTCGAACCGCTCGGGCTCACGCCCTCACTGGTCAGGGTGCCAGCGGACAACGGGCCGATTGAGACGGCCGGGGACGACTACGAAGAAGCAATAAATGCCGCTGGAGGCATAGATCTTCAGATTCTCGGTATTGGCCGCACCGGGCACATCGGGTTCAACGAGCCGGGATCCTCCTTCGCCTCGAGGACGCGCGTCAAATCCCTCACAGAACAGACTCGCCGCGACAATGCGAGATTCTTCGACTCGCTGGAGCAGGTTCCGCGGCACTGCATCACCCAAGGCCTCGGCACCATTCTTCGCGCAAAACACCTGGTGCTCCTCGCCTTTGGCGAGCGCAAGGCCGACGTCGTTGCCGGCGCCATCGAGGGCCCCCTCACCTCCAGCCTGCCAGGCTCTGTCGTGCAACTGCACCCGAAGGTGACGGTCATTGTTGACGAGGCTGCCGCCTCGAAGCTGGAAAACACCGACTATTACCACCAGTCCTGGGATGACCGGCTGGACTGGGAGCGAAACTAGGGCTTGCCCGCCGGCACTCTCGCGCCATTCGCCCACACAGCGTCAACGTGGAGGCCGTGATCGAGGATCACCGCATCCGCAGCAAACCCGGTCTTCAAGCGTCCGAACCGGTGGTCAAGCCCAAGCGCTTTCGCCGGAATCGAGGTGAGCGAGGCCACCGCCTCGACCGGATGGACTCCCGCAAGCTCGATCGCCATCCGCAGGGCGACATCCTGAGTCAGGGTTGATCCGGCGATGCTGTCCGTCCCACGCAGGACTGCCTTCCCGTCGTGCACCGTTACATTGAGCGACCCCAACCGGTAGTCGCCGTCGCTTGAGCCTGCGGCAGCCATCGCATCAGTCACGAGCGCGATGCGATGCGGTGCGGCACGGAACGCCATTGCAGCGACATCCGGATTAACGTGTGTGCCGTCGAGGATCAACTCGAGGATGACGCGCTCGTCTTCGAATGCAGCGACGATCGGGCCAGGTGCGCGATGATGTATTCCGTTCATGGCATTGAAGGCGTGGGTAAGGAGTCGCGCGCCACGGTCAAAGGCCTCTTGCGCCTGATCGAAGGTCGCCTCGGTGTGTCCGATTGCCACGAGCACTCCGGCTTCGACGAGAACGTCGATTGCTTCAAGTGCGCCAGGAAGCTCTGGGGCGATGGTGATCTGCCGGAGCGTATCCCTGCTTGCACCGATCAGTTCCTCCACGTCGAGCGGCATCGGTTCGCGAAGGTATTCGGGGTTGTGGGCTCCGCGCTTACTCGTCGCAAGAAAGGGTCCCTCGAGGTGCGAGCCGAGAATTGTCGGGTCTGCCTCTGCCAGATCCGCGATGATTTCCAGACTGGAGCGCAGCTGGGCGAGCGGGTTCGCAACGAGGCTCAGGATGGAGCGGGTCGTGCCGTGTGTGCGGTGCGTTGCGATCGCCACCGCGATAGCGTCATGGCCTCCATCGTAGGATTCGCCGCCTCCACCGTGACAATGTAGGTCGATGAATCCGGGCACCAGCCACCGGCCGTCGACATTGACGCGATCGTCGGCATCGGGGGGTGTTCCGGTGCCGGTCGCCGCGATACTGTCGCCGTCCACCACCATCCAGAAATCGTCAACCTGGCCCTCGGCGTCAAGCTTGCGTGCGTCGTGGAAGAGCGTGGTCACTCAGCTCACCTCGTTTCTATTGTCTTTGTGCTGGTCTTCTTCGCGCTTGTTTTCTGCGCGCATATTGATGACACCGCTGCTGAGCGCGAGAACACCGAAGCCCACGGCGATGACGGGGTATCCGAGCATCGCCCACGCGATCGTGGCGGAACCCATAATCGCGATCTCGACAATCCCGCGGCCGACGGTGTCGAGCGGGAGTAGGGCTTTCGGGGACCGAAACAACCCCCAGACCACTGCTGCAAAGAGGGGTGTTCCGATCATGAGCAGCGCGCCGGGCCACGGAAACGGCCACGCAAGGTAGCCCCAGTATCCGAGCGAGAATAACGCAAAAAGTTCCAGCAGGAACCGAAGCACATCGTTTGGACCGATGCGGTGAGCTGCTTGTGCGTTCGACACCGCTCCAGCCTAGTGATGCGGGTGGCGGCATCCGCCGCAACGGCCGTCAGCTATTTGAAGATGATGGTGCGCTGGCCATCAAGCAGTACCCGGTTCTCGGCAAACCATTTGACCGCCTGGGTGAGGGTGCGGCTTTCCTCATCCTGTCCGATCGCACGAAGCTGGGCTGGCGAGTGGGAGTGATCGACCCGCACAACGTTCTGTTCGATGATCGGGCCCTCGTCGAGGTCACTCGTGACAAAGTGTGCTGTCGCCCCGATAAGTTTGACCCCTCGTGCGTGAGCCTGCCGGTACGGGTTGGCCCCTGTGAAGCCGGGCAGAAACGAGTGGTGGATGTTGATCATGCGTCCCTGGAGCTTTGAGCACAGTTCCGGCGACAGCACCTGCATGTAGCGGGCGAGGACGACCAACTCGATGTCGTGTTGTTCGACCGCATCAAGCACGCGATCCTCGAACGCCAGCTTTTGCCCCTTGGATGTTACGGCGTGCGACTCGAACGGTACCCCGTAGAACGCGGCAAGGCTGGCGAGCCCCGGATGGTTGCTGAGCACGAGGGGGAGTTCGACCGAAAGCTGGCCTGCGCGATGACGGAACAGCAGATCGTTGAGGCAGTGCCCTGCCGTGGAGACGAGCACGAGGGTCCTCAGTGGGCGCCCGACGACATCCAGTTCCCAGATCATCTCGTATCGCTGCGTGACCGGGCGCAGGGTGGTCGCGAAGGTTTCGCTGTCGGTGGCAGCCTCCACCTGGAGCCTCATGAAGAACGTGCCGGTGTCGAGGCTCGCAAACTGCTGGGACTCTGTGATGTTTCCGCCGGCTTTGACTATCGCGCCACTAATCGCATGCACGATGCCGGGCTGGTCGTGGCAGACCAGCGTGAGAACCCAGTGTCGGGTTTCGGCGAGCGGTGTGGCAACCATTGCCCCAGCGTATTGGATCGGAAACGGTAACCTTGTCAGGTTGGCGCCGTCTCGCGTCATCCAGCTTGCGGCTTCTCGCACCACGATTTTTAGAAGGATTCATCGGGCATGAGTGCGTCCGCGACCAATACCGCGTTCCCCTGGACCGGGCTGATTACGCTTGGTGCGGCGATTTTCATTGCCATCACGAGCGAGTTCCTGCCAACCGGACTTCTTCCTGAAATGGCTGAGGGTCTGGACGTCTCTCGATCCAGTGTTGGCCTACTTGTCACGGTGTTTGCTGGAACTGTTGTTGTGACTGCGGCGGCGCTGGCGAGTCTGACCAGGAAGCTGCCGCGCAAACCGCTTCTCCTGGTTGTGCTCGTCGTGTTTGCTGTGTCCAACTTCATTGCGGCGTTGGCGCCGAGCTACGAGGTTCTTCTGGCGTCCCGGGTGCTGGGTGCTCTCGCGCACGGACTTTTCTGGGCTGTGGCTGGTGCGTACCCGAGCCATCTGGTGCAGACGCACCATCTTGCCCGTGCCATTGCCATCACGGCGAGCGGAGGCGCCATCGCATTTGTGCTCGGGGTTCCGGCAGGCACCGCTATTGGGCACCTACTCGGATGGCGGCCAGCGTTCACACTTGTTGGGATTGTCATTCTTCTGCTGGCAGTGTTGGTGTGGAAGTTTCTGCCGACCGTCAATCACATTGAGCCGCTGAAAACCGGGGAGATTCCTCTGCCGCTTCGAAAGGATCCGAGCCTGTTTGGGGTGCTGCTGATCTGTGGGATTACGACGCTGCTGATGATGGGCCAGAACGTGTTCTACACCTACATCGTTCCGTACCTCACTGACGTCAATCTCTTCCCTTCGGAGTCGGTGAGTGTGCTGCTTCTGGTTTATGGACTGGCTGGTGCTCTCGGGCTCGTCTTGGTTGGCATCTTTGGCGGTCGGTATCCGCGCGCCGGGTTGATCGGCGGGTTTGTGCTGGTGCTGATTGCTGTGCTCCTGATCGGCCTCATTCCCACAGTTCCCGTTGTGGTGATCGCCGCAATTGTGGTGTGGGGCATGACTTTGGGTGGCGCGCCGGCCATGCTGCAGACGCGGCTTCTGCACACCGCGTCGCGGCGGATGCGGGATGTGGCGGTGGCGTATTTGACGACATCTTTCAATGTGGGGATCGGGATTGGCGCGCTGATCGGTTCGCTCGTGTTGGATAGCGCGGGGCTTGAGGCGT
>JBDSZO010000327.1:0-8150 GCA_039925105.1 Terrimesophilobacter sp.
GCATGGCTTCGCCCGCCACTGAACTGCCGACGGTCGCCGCACTCGCCGAAGCGAAAGTCACGTCGTTTGCGCTTGAACTGATCCCGCGTATTTCCCGGGCACAGTCGATGGATGCGCTCAGCTCTCAGGCACTCGTCGCTGGATACCGCGCAGTGCTCGAAGCGGCAGCGCGCTATCCACGCTTCTTCCCCCTCTACATGACGGCGGCAGGCACGATTCCCCCCGCGAAGGTTCTTGTTCTTGGCGCCGGCGTCGCCGGATTGCAGGCGATCGGAACTGCGAAGCGTCTCGGTGCGCGCGTTTCGGCGAACGACATTCGCGCAGCATCCGCCGACGAGGTCCGCTCCATGGGTGGAACCTTCATCAACCTTGAACTGGACACGGCCGCGGAAGGCACCGGCGGTTACGCGAAGGAACTCGCCGAGGATCGCGCGAAACGCCAACGGGACCTGCTTGCACCGCACGTTGCCTCCAGCGACATCCTGATCACGACCGCAGCAATTCCCGGACGCGCAGCACCGCTACTCGTGACAACCGACATGGTCGCAGGTATGCGACCCGGGTCGATCGTTATCGATCTGGCCGCCGAGTCCGGCGGAAACGTCGAAGGTGTTGTCGCGGGCGAAGATGTTGCGGTTCCGGTTGAAGGCGGAACCGTCACACTCGTCGGCCTGAAGGATGCACCATCCGCAATCCCGTCTGACGCATCCCGGCTGTACGCCAAAAACGTCGCAAACCTGCTCGCCCTCATGACCACTGACGGGGAGGTCACTCCAGACTTCACCGACGAGGTCGTCGCCGGGGCCTGCCTCACCAAGGATGGAACAGTCGTGCACCAACCCACCGCAGACGCATTGGCCAGCGCGAAGGGGGCAAACTGATGGATCCGGTCACGCTGCTCACCGTCGTCGTTCTTGCAGTCTTCGTCGGCTTCGAGGTCGTCTCGAAAGTGACAAGCAAGCTGCACACCCCACTCATGTCGGGTGCGAATGCCATCCACGGGATCATCCTCGTCGGGGCGATCATCGTCGCCGGCCAGACCACAGACCCTTGGCTGCTGACGGTCGCCATCATTGCGGTCCTACTCGCCACCGCCAACATGGTGGGTGGTTTCGTGGTCACCGACAGGATGTTGGAGATGTTCCGCGGCAGAAAGCCGGCCAAGAGCAGCACCCCTGCTGATACCAACACTGCTGTCGACAAGAACGCTGCGGAGGCCGCCAAATGAGCATCCTCAGCCCCGAATGGACTGCACTTCTCTACCTCGTCGCTGCTGTCTGCTTCATCCTCGCCCTCAAGGGGCTGTCTTCGCCGAAGCATGCTCGGCGCGGTAACCTGATCGGTTCGGCTGGCGCACTGGTTGCCGTCGTCACGGTATTTCTCTCCGTGCACCTGGAGAACATCCCGCTCATCCTCGCCGCGATCGCGATCGGTTCAGCGGTTGCCGTCCCCATCGCACGCCGCGTGCAGATGACCCAGATGCCGCAACTTGTTGGCGGGTTCAACGGTGTCGGCGGTGGCGCCGCGGCGCTCGTCGCGGTCCTGGAGCTCGGCCACAACGAGAACCCCTGGGTGCGGATCGCCATTGTGTTCACGATGCTGGTGGGTGCGATTTCCTTTTCCGGCTCGGCGATCACGGTTCTGAAGCTGCAGGAGCTGATGACCACCAGGCCGGTCTTGTTCCCCGGCCTCCGCTGGCTCATGTCGTTTGCGGTGCTCGCTTCGATCGCTTCCGCGGTGCTCGTTGTCATCACCGGTTCATGGATCTGGGCGGTCGTGCTGCTCATTCTTGGCCTCGCGGTCGGCGTGCTTCTCGTTCTGCCAGTCGGCGGTGCGGATGTGCCGATCGTGATCTCACTGCTCAACGCTTTCACCGGTATCGCCGTCGCAGCGAGCGGAATCGTGCTCGAGAACGTACTGCTTGTTGTGGCCGGAACACTTGTCGGCGCGAGCGGAACCATTCTGACCATGGCCATGGCCAAGGCCATGGGCCGTGGAGTGACCGGGATTCTGTTTGGGGCGTTCAAGGGCGGTTCGACGGCAGGCTCGACGACCGTGAGCGATCGGCCGGTTCGGTCGAGCTCCGCTGACGATGTTGCGGTACAACTTGGTTACGCACAGAACGTCGTCATCGTGCCAGGGTACGGTCTCGCAGTGGCGCAGGGCCAGCACACGATTGCCGAATTGGCGGAGGCGCTGGAGGCACGCGGCGTGCATGTCGTTTTCGGCATCCACCCGGTAGCCGGACGCATGCCAGGGCACATGAACGTGCTTCTGGCTGAAGCGAACGTGCCATACGAGTCGCTCAAGGAGCTTGAGGAAGTCAACTCGGAGTTCAAAACAACCGACGTTGCGCTCGTCGTGGGCGCGAATGACGTTGTGAACCCGGCGGCGAAATCCACGCCCGGCTCCCCCATCTACGGGATGCCGATTCTTGAGGTCGGGGATGCGAACCAGATCGTATTCCTGAAGCGCTCGATGCGGCCCGGGTTTGCCGGGATCGAGAACGAGCTGCTCTACGACCCGAAGACGGAGCTGCTGTTCGGTGACGCGAAGGAGTCGCTGTCGAAGGTTCTTGCCGCAGTCAAGGCGCTCTGACCTGGTTTGATGCGCGGCACTCAGCAGGCGTGGTAGTCACCCCGTGTCCCGTTTAGTTGACGTCGCGACGGGTTGGCACCGCAACTAATTGGCGCTGAAACCGCCTGTCGGGCTGAAGGAAGGGTCGAAAGCGAACGGATCCTGCACCCTGCCGGACCGATCCGATGCCGCCACCGCGTGCGCAAACTGCACCGCGGCCCTCTCGATGCGCTCTGGCAGTGACGCAAGCGTGTTACCGGAAACTCCTGTATCGCCAATGCTGCCCCAATCAGCCGAAGCCGCATACACTCCCGTGGGAATCACGTCCGCTCTGAGATAGGCGAACATCGGGCGCAGCGCGTGTTCGAGTGCGAGCGAGTGGCGTGGAGTGCCACCCGTCGCACCAATGAGCACCGGCATTTCTGCGAGCGACTCAGGTTCCACGATGTCGAAGAAGGACTTGAACAGTCCGCTAAAACTCGCCGCAAAGATCGGACTCACGGCGATGAGACCGTCGGCACCGATGACGGCCTCCAGCACCTTTGACAACGCAGGACTCGCGAAGCCGGCAAGCATGTTGTTAGTGATATCGCGCGCATGGTCACGTAATTCAATCGTGTCGACCTGCACGTGGATGCCCTGGTCCTGTAACCGACGGCCGGTTGCTTCGGCGAGCCGATCAGCCAACATCCGTGTCGACGACGGCTGGCTCAACCCCGCCGAGATGACCGCAATCCGGCGCACCGTGCCCTCAGAAGGCACTGCGCCTCCGCCGCGATCCTGTTGTGCAGGACTTTCTGCAGGTTCCGCGGTCACTGTGCGCCATACAACGCTGTTTCCGCCGCGATGTCCTGCACAACAGGATGAGCGGAGGCGGAGGCGGAGGCGGGAGCGGAGGCAGAAGCGTCGCGAGCGGCAACGCGCGCTGCGTGTGTCGGGCCATCCGGAACATGCGCGGGGCGATCCGTCGCGAACTCCTTGCGCAAGGCAGGAACGACTTCGCCACCGAGAATGTCGAGCTGTTCGAGCACGACCTTGAGCGGCAGACCAGCGTGATCCATGAGGAACAGTTGACGCTGGTAGTTGCCGAAACTGTCGCGCATACTCGCGTATCGATCAATGATCTCTTGCGGGCTGCCGACTGTGAGCGGGGTCTGGGCCGTGAACTCTTCGAGCGATGGGCCGTGACCGTAGACGGGCGCGTTGTCGAAATAGGGGCGGAACTCGTTCACCGCGTCCTGGGACTTCGCGCGCATGAACACCTGGCCGCCGAGGCCAACGATAGCTTGATCGGCGCTGCCGTGGCCGTAGTGCTCAAAGCGTTGGCGATACAGGTTGATCAGCTGCATGTAGTGCTCTTTTGGCCAGAAGATGTTGTTCGCGAAGAAACCGTCGCCGTAGAAGGCGGCCTGTTCGGCGATCTCTGGCGAGCGGATGCTGCCGTGCCAGACGAACGGCGCAACGTCATCCAGTGGACGTGGCGTCGAGGTGAAGCCCTGAAGGGGCGTGCGGAACTGGCCACTCCAGTCCACGACATCCTCGTGCCACAGCCGGTGAAGCAGCGCATAGTTTTCGACCGCGAGCGGGATGCCCTGGCGGATGTCCTTGCCGAACCACGGATACACCGGGCCCGTGTTGCCTCGGCCAAGCATGAGGTCGACGCGACCGTCGGCGAGGTGCTGAAGCATCGAATAGTCTTCAGCGATTTTCACCGGGTCGTTGGTGGTGATGAGCGTCGTGGAGGTCGACAAGAGGAGATTCGTAGTTTGCGCGGCAATGAAGCCGAGCATCGTCGTGGGAGAACTCGGCACGAATGGCCGGTTGTGGTGTTCACCGGTGGCAAAAACATCCAGCCCAACCTCTTCGGCTTTGAGCGCGATAGTAACCATAGACTTTACGCGTTCGTGTTCCGTCGGCGTTGTTCCTGTGGTCGGGTCTGTCGTCACATCACCGATGGTGAAAATTCCGAATTGGACGCTCATAAGTCGCGTGGCCTTTCCGTGCGCTATCGCGGTCGCTACTGGCAACTGAAGCGTCTTCGAAAGTATTCCCGTACTGAACTATACCCAGAGGTTTCACCGGTGGAGCAGCTACTGTCGGTCCATGCGCCTGACACTGCCCAACGCCAACGACCTTGCCGACCTGACCAAGCATCGTGACGATGCGAGCGTCAGCATTTACCTGTCGTCGTCACCCCTCCCCGACCAGAGAGAGGCCGTGCAACTCTCATTGAGGAGCTCCATTACGGATGCCGAAGCACAGCTGAAGGAGATTGGGGTCCCCTGGCAGACCATCGCCGAGATCTCGAAGGCCGCAAGCGCTTTGGAGTCCGATCGCGAATTCTGGCGGTACCAGGCTCACGCTCTCGCCATTTTTGTGGCTTCAGGCACTCTCAAGGCGTTCCGGCTTGCGAACTCTCTCGAAAACCACCTCGCCGTCGGAGACCGTTTCGATATTGGACCACTGCTGCGTTCAGTGACCTTCCCGAATGGCGGGTACGTGCTGTCGATCGACGAGGGTGACGTCCGGCTGCTCGAACTTTCGGCAGACCAGCGACCCATCAATCTTGAGCTTGAGCTGCCGCCCGAGTTGGACGGCGTACTCGAAAATGCCGCGCACGACGGACGTCTCGATCAGCGACGCGCGGACGGTGCGACTGGACAGAAAGTGGAGCAACAGCGCTACTGCAGGCTGATTCAGGATGCCGTGCTCAAGCACATTGGCGAATCAAATCTTCCGATGATCTTGACCGCCAGTCGCGATCTGGAGCCTGCCTACCGAATCGTCAACACCTACCAAGGGCTGTTGGAGGTTGGCATCGACGCGCATCCGAGCTCCCTGACCACCGATGACCTGAACGTGCGGGCCCGCACGATTTTGGACGAGCACTATGCCCATGAATTAGCCGACTGGCGTGAACTATTTGGAACCCAGCGCAGCAACGGCCTTGCGACGAGTCAGTTAAGTGAGGTTGCGCGTGCCGCCACAGCGTCAGGTGTTGCAGAGTTGTTGTTCGACATGGAATCAACCCTGGAAGGTTCCATCGATGACACCGGTGTCGTGCACGAGGTGAGTGAACCGGATGCGGAAAGCTACGGCATTGTCGACGAGATCGCCGTGCGGGTGCTTCGATCTGGCGGCACGGTGAAGGCGGTTCGTGCAGGTGACCTGCCAGACAACACCCCGGTTGCGGCGTCACTTCGGTACCCCATGTAGGTCCCGACACGACACGCAGGACATCACCACCTGTGGAGGTATCAATGACTTTCGACGGCACAGCCACTTAGCGAATTACCAAGGCGATGACCGGTATCCTCTTCGCCGTCCCTATTATCGGCCTCGCGCACCCGTTCCGTTCACTCATCGTCCTTGCGTTCGTCATTGGTATTGGTTGCTCGGCATCCTCGACGGGTTCGTCGACGTCACAGCCGGCGCAAGCGGCTCGACGCGAAGACCGCGGTGGCTCGCAGTTGTCAGTGGCGTGATCTCCATCATCGCCGGAATTGTCATCTTTCTTCTGCCGGAGCTCGCGATCACCACATTCATCCTGATTAGTGCAATCCCCCTCGTCGTGGTCAGCACGACGACTTTGCTCACGCGTCCGTTCCGACGCATGAGTGTTGCAACCGTTTAGCGACGGCAGGCAAGGCCCGCAATCAGGCGAGCTCTGCCGCCAGCAGTTCTAGCGTGCGAACTCGGCCGGGTGCACTCCGTGGATCAGCGCTTGCGTGCGCAGACGCCCCTGGCGAGACCATGACCTCGTCGACACCGAATCGGGTCGCGAGGGCATGGATGCGGCTGGCTGCCTTGACCGGAGTATCGATGATCCACCGCTCAGTCATCCGGTCCATGAGTTCCTGCATCAGCGGCGTGACGTCCGCGATTTCCGCTTCCTCGACCGTGAGCTGCGGCCCAAGTGAAAGTCCGCTGCGCAAGCGTGCCATTTGCTGTAACTGCGGCATGGCGAGTGCGGATGCCTCTTCACGAGTGTCAGCAACGACAGCGTTTACCGTGAGAAACGTGCTCGGCGCCGCAAGATTCTCGGATGCCGTGAAACTGCGGCGGTACAGATCGAGTGCCTGCGCCGTACCTTCACCGGAGAAGTGGTGGGCGAACACGTAGGGTAGGCCAAGTTTGGCGGCAACGCCGGCAGAGAAATCGCTGGAGCCGAGAAGCCAGACTGGTGTGCGTGATTCGGCCTTCGGAGTCGCCTTGACCTGGTAGTCGCGATCCTCGCCGAGGCGCAGAATGGCGCCATCCCGGTCAAGGAGCACGCCGATATCGCGCACGTTGCGTTCGAACTGATCGACATCGCTCGTCGCGCCGCTTGAGCGCAACAGGGCGGTAATGACCGGGTCACTTCCCGGTGCCCGACCAATACCAAGGTCGATGCGACCGGGGAAGGCCGCTTCCAGTGCTGCGAACTGCTCTGCAATGACGAGGGGAGAGTGATTGGGCAGCATGACGCCACCGGAGCCCACGCGAATCTGCGAAGTGTTTGCCGCAAGGATACCGATCAGCACCGGAGGGTTAGTTGCGGCAACCGCGGGCATGTTGTGGTGCTCGGCAACCCAATACCGTTCAAAACCGAGTTCATCGGCTCGCTTGGCGAGCGAGACGGATGCTGCAATCGCGTCGCCGGAGGTCTGGTTGCTTCTGACCGGAATCAGGTCCAGTACGGAGAGGCGAAGGTTCGAGGAGGTCATCATGGGCAACAACCGGCTACTTGGCTGCCCTATTCCTGCGCCGTTTTAGCCACCACTCGAGAACATAACTTCCGAGCAGCACGACCGCTCCGATGAAAAGTGTGGTGCGAAAAAATAGGCGAAATACACCAGCCTGGAGGGTGAACGCGAGAACCGCGGTCAGCGCGATTGCTCCAAACACGGTGAGTCTGATCAGGCTAATCCTTGCCAGGGGACCCGTGCGACGCTTCACTCCGGCGCCAATGGGATGATCCGGCACAGGCCGACCATCACCACAACTCGAATGCGTGGTGCTCTTTTCTGCATTCCCCAACATTATGGGGTGGAGCAGCCGTTAGCTGCTCGCGTCGGTGCTTGACCTGCATGCGAACAGTCCACGAAGTGCGACGAACACGAGTGCTGCAACAACCGCGACAATCAAGATTTTGACGATGAAGAACACAACGCTCAGAAGCAGGCTTACGAGCCACCAGGCTACGACGATCGAAACAATGACTCCGACGATCGTGACCACGAGTGCTCCGGTGTTTTTCACACTCGGAGCCTACCCGGCCTCACTGTGATCCGAGCACAGGGAAACGGGCCGCCACCGAGACGGTGACGGCCCGTTTGCCAAGCCTGTACTTTCCTAGCTGCGGAGCCGACTTAGCGGCGCAACCCGAGGCGCTCGATGAGCGTACGGTACCGCGCAATTTCGATGTCCGACAGGTAGCCGAGCAGGCGGCGACGCTGTCCGACGAGCAGCAGCAGGCCACGACGTGAGTGGTGGTCGTGCTTGTGCTCTTTCAGGTGCTCGGTGAGGTCCTTGATGCGTGCAGACAGCATGGCTACCTGCACTTCGGGGCTTCCCGTGTCACCTGGGTGAGT
>JBDSZO010000328.1:0-1878 GCA_039925105.1 Terrimesophilobacter sp.
GACAGGCTCGCGATGGCACCACAGCGCAGGTAATCCCCATAGCTGAACCCGCCGGGCAAAACGAGAGCGTCAACACCGTCCAAGTCGTGGTCGCCGTGCCACAGCGGCACCGGCTCCGCACCAGCAAGACGGATGGCACGCTGCGCATCCCGGTCATCAAGCGAGCCCGGAAAAGTGATGACGCCGATGCGCATCAGGCGCGCGTCGCAATCGACTCAGGGTCGAGCACGCTCATCCGCACCACGTCTTCGATCACCGAGTTCGAAAGAATGGATTCCGCAAGTTCGCGAACTTCGGCCAGCAGACGTTCATCCACCGGACCATCGACAGAGAGCTCGAAACGCTTGCCAATACGCACCTGAGTGAACCGGTCGTTGCCGAGTCTGTGCAGTGCACCGGCGAGCGCCTTGCCCTGCGGGTCGAGCAGTTCAGCTTTCGGCATCACTTCGACAATGATGGTTGGCACGTTGCAACTCCTGCGAATTTGAACCGGGGCGGATGCCTGAAGTCTATCGAGCCGCGGCGGCGTTTTGTCAGTTGCTCCCGGTGCGCGTAGATTCACGAAGCGATGAACAATACTTACCGACCGTGGCCGGCCCTGTGGGCGCTTGTCATCGGGTTCTTCATGATCCTGATCGACACAACCATTGTTTCTGTGGCGAACCCCACCATCATGGAGAGTTTGCACACCGACATCAACTCGGTCATTTGGGTGACGAGCGCGTATCTGCTCGCCTACGCGGTGCCGCTGTTGATCACCGGTCGGCTCGGTGACCGGTTTGGCCCGAAGAACCTTTACCTTGGCGGCCTGGTTCTGTTCACGCTCGCCTCCGCGTGGTGTGGCTTCTCCGGCGACATCAACCAATTGATTGTGGCGCGGGTGTTCCAGGGTCTCGGTGCTGGGTTGATGACTCCGCAGACGATGGCGATCATCACGCGCATCTTCCCACCGGATCGTCGAGGGCAGGCGATGGGACTGTGGGGCGCGACCGCGGGGGTGGGCACCCTCGTCGGGCCGATCCTCGGTGGTGTGCTTGTCGACTCGCTCGGGTGGGAGTGGATCTTCTTCATCAATCTGCCCATCGGCGTTGTCGCCTTCATTGCGGCCTGGCGGCTGGTTCCGCGACTTCAAACGCATCCGCACCGCTTCGACCTGTTGGGGGTTGTGCTGAGCGCGCTCGGAATGTTCCTCATCGTGTTTGGTATCCAGGAGGGCGAAAGCTACGACTGGGGAACCATCGCCGGACCCGTCTCCGTCTGGTCGCTCATCATCGTTGGCATCGTCGTGATGGTGGTGTTCGTCATCTGGCAGGCGGTCAACAAGGGTGAACCGTTGCTGCCCCTTGCGCTGTTCCGGGATCGCAACTTCTCCCTGGCGAATGCGGCAATTGCCACCGTCGGCTTCACGGTCACCAGCATGTCGTTGCCGCTGATGTTCTACTTCCAGTTGGTGCTCGGGCTCAAGCCAACCGAGTCCGCGCTCATGCTCATTCCGATGGCCGTGCTGAACGCTGGCCTCGCGCAGCCGGTTGGTCGCCTGGTTGATCGCGTCAACCCGCGCTACATCGCCCTCGCCGGCGCGCTGTTTCTGGCCGGCGCTCTGTTCTGGTACGCCGCGATCATGACACCGGATACCGAGCTCATCTGGTTGCTGTTCCCCAGCGCGCTACTCGGCCTTGCGAATGCCTGCGTATGGTCGCCAATCTCGACAACCGTCACCAGAAACCTCCCGCAGAGCCAGGCCGGCGCCTGATCTGGCGTGTACAACGCGACGCGTCAGGTGGGAACCGTGTTGGGCAGCGCAGCCATTGCGGCGCTCATGCAGATGCGGTTGAGTGTCGAACTGCCCGGCCCGGCATCCGCGAACCAACAGTTCTC
>JBDSZO010000329.1:0-2987 GCA_039925105.1 Terrimesophilobacter sp.
TGACGGTTGGCTTGCAGACCTGTTACGACATCCGGTTCCCGGAAGTCACCCGCCGCATTGTGGATGCCGGAGCCGACCTCATTCTGCTGCCCAGCGAATGGGTGCGCGGGCCGCTCAAGGAACACCACTGGCGCACCCTCGTCACTGCGCGTGCGCTTGAGAACACCATTTACATCGCCGCAGCTGACCAGGCGCCTCCGATTGGTGCCGGAAACAGCATGATCGTCGACCCAATGGGAGTTGAGCTCGCCACCATCGGCGAGAATACGGATATCGCCGTCGCCTGGGTCTCGCCCACCCGCATCGCAGAGGTGCGGCGCGTCAATCCAGCGCTGTTGCTGCGCCGATTTGGGGTTTCGGCCCTCAAGGCTGAATAAACTGAGGGGTAGACAGGTCTTATTTCTCCGGCGATGCGCTCAGTTGTCGCCGCAAGAATCCACTTAGAGTTACAGTCACATACGGACGGGGGCAGCGAATGAGAGATCCATATCGAGTTATTGTCGTCGAAGACGATCTTGATGTTGCCGGGTACACCCAAAAGGTATTGGAGTTGAAGCTTGGCTGCGTTGTGCGCAGTTACGCAGATCCGACACGTGTACGGCAAGCCATTGCCGAGTTCAAGCCCGATGTTGTCATCACAGATATCCAGATGCCGGGAATGTCGGGCCTTGACCTGATCGAACAGGTGCGGGCGGAGCAGCCCGGCACACCCATTATCCTCATGACGGCTCACCCTTCGATCGACTATGTGTTGACCGCACTGCGCAACCAGGCCAACGAATTTCTCACCAAACCGATCTCGTCCCGAGATCTGTGCGCTCACGTCAACCGGCTTGCGAAGGATGCGCGTGCGACCAGGGACCGCTCGCCGAAGAATTCCGTAGTGCTGGCGATCGGCGCCCATCCCGATGATGTCGAGGTGGGGGTCGGCGGGATTCTCGCCGCCCACCGAGAAGCCGGTAATCCGGTCACAATCCTCACCCTGTCACGCGGAGCCCGTGACGGAGGGGTCAAGACCGCCTGGACGGAAGGCTCCGCCTCAGCCCGCATAATCGGAGCACGCCTGCTCATGGAGGATGTCGCGGAGTTGGAACTGCGCCCGGAATTCGCGTCCGAGGCTATTGCCAAGGCGATCACCGAGACGATGCCGACGATCATTTACACCCACAGTGTGCACGATCGGCACCAGGACCACCGAACAGCACATGAGGCGACCCTCGCTGCCGCCGACGAAGTCGGCACCGTTCTGGGGTTCCAGGGCTCGACTGCGACCGTTGACTTCACACCAAACCGGTTTGTTTCGATTGACGATTTTGCGCAGGCGAAACTCGCCATGCTGGACTGCTTTGCGAAGAGCCAGACCCGGCCGCGCGTCCTTAATCCGGACCTGGTTCTTGCGACCGCAAGTTACTGGTCACGGTTCGGAGATGGCAGTTATTGTGAGCCGCTGGAGGTCGTGCGCGAAGTGGTTGGTGCCAACTGAATGAATAAAACGCTAGCAGCAGAGGATTACCGTCACGGGAATACGGTCGGTCGGGGGAGGTTGAAGTGCGTGGATCTGAAGAGGCGTCTTGACCTTTCCGCACTGACGACCGGCAATCCGAATGTCGACGTATTCATGGGAGCGAGGAATCTATGTCAGCAGTAGAGGAAACCCGAATCCCGGTTGAAGTGCTCGTCGTCGAAGACAGCGAGGACCAACGCCACCTGCTCCAAAAGTATTTTGAGCTTGCCGGATGCCATGTCACTGTCGCGGAATCGGCCGAGTTGGCCATTCTCGCGTACGCTGACCTCGAACTCGATCTCGCCGTGATCGACCTGATCCTGCCAGGGATGAACGGGTGGGAGCTTTCCGACCGCATTCGCGCGGATCGACCCGGCTGCGCGGTGGCGATCACTTCGGTACTGGATGCTGTCAGCTATCCGGTCTCTGACGCGAAGCTGCCGAAGCCGGTATCACGCGCCCACGTTCGCAACGTGCTGGAGAACTGTGTTCCGAGGTGGGCTGCTTAGTGTCTGAACTGGGCGCGGGAGTTCGTGTGGTTGTCGCAGATGACGACGCCGATATCCGTGCCCTCGTCAGCATCGCCGTGAAGAAGTCTGGAATGCACATGGCCGCGTCAGTTGGTGACGGTGACTCCGCGTGGGATGCAATCACAGCCCACAGACCGGACCTCGTGGTTCTGGACGTTTCGATGCCGGGAAAGTCTGGGTTGGAATTGTGCCAGCTGATCCGTGCGGATGTGTCGTTGCGGAGCACAAGGATCATGCTGCTTTCTGCTGGCGCCACTGAGGCGTCGCAGCAGGCCGGCCTTGATGCAGGTGCAGACGAATACCACGTCAAGCCGTTTAGCCCGAAGGAACTCGCTGTGCGTCTCGCCGATTTGGGCAATCTGAGCAGGGTCACTGCGTGAGCCTGACTCGACTTTTTGGACGGCTTGACGACCCGTCTCCCCTTCTGAAACAGACACCAACCACCCTGCTGTTCCTGGTCGCTTTGCTCATCACGCTGTTCCGCCCTGACGATTTCGTTAGGCAGCTTCCGGCCGTGGTTGTGAGTGTGGTGCTCGTCGTTTTTGCGACGATCCTGGCCCTGGTGTTGACACCGTTGCGGTCACTTCGGCACCTCGCGCTCCTGGTTCCGGCTATCGACTTTTTCGCGATCGGATTGCTTCGTTTCGGCACCGGGGTCACCGATTCCGCTTTCGCTGCCATCATCATTCTTCCGATGGTGTGGGTCGCCTCGGAGATGGGGCGACGTTACATCGGTTATGCCGCGTTGGGGACCGCTATTGCCATGCTCTTGCCGCTTGTGCTTGACAGTTCACTGTTAAGTCAGAGCGACCTTCTGGTCCGCGCGGCAGTCAGCACCCTCGTCTTTGCCGTCGCTGGTTCTGTCGTCAACGAGCTTGCCAGGCATTCCCGGTTGCGTCTCCGTAGTGCCCTGGATGACGCCCAACGCCGCAAGCGAATGCTTGAGGATGCCC
>JBDSZO010000330.1:0-1966 GCA_039925105.1 Terrimesophilobacter sp.
CGAGGGCTGGCATGCCTTGCGGGATGCCGTCGAGCACGCTGGATCGGTGCGGTTTCTCGGTGGCTTTGAGGTCGTCCCAGACGGCGACGACGTCGTCGGCGGACTGGATGTTCATGGCCTCTTTCGCGGCCGCGTCGCCAAACACGTGCGGGTGACGGGCGATCATTTTGGCGGTCATATGGGCGGCGACATCCTCGATGGTGAAGTTCTCTTCGGGGGTGTGGGCGGCAAGGTCGGAGTGGAAGATCACCTGGTAGAGCACGTCGCCGAGCTCCTCGATGAGGTCTTCGCGGGTGCCATTCTCGATGGCGTCGATGAGTTCGTGGGTTTCTTCGGTGAGGTAGCGCACGAGGCTTTCGTGGGTCTGGTCGGCGTCCCAGGCGCATCCGCCGGGCGCCCGCAGCTCGGCGAGCACGGCGATGAGTTCGTCAAGTTTCGGGTGCTGCGGACTTTTGCGCGCGAACTCGGTCATGTTCTCATCTTCCCAGTGAGGTACGGTCACTGGTCACTCACGGCCGAAATCACTCGGACCCGACCGAGTGAGAGATCGGTAGGGTGACAATAAATGAGGTGCGGTCTTCCGGCACGGTGTGTGATGCGACAAGGATGTTTCCGCCGTGGGCCGCCGCGATCTCTTGCGCGATGGACAGCCCAAGTCCGCTTCCCCCATCACCGGGTCGACGGGATCGGGCCTCGTCGAGCCGGGTGAATCGGTCAAAGATGCGCTCCTGATCTGCGACCAGAATGGGAGGCCCGTCGTTCGCAATGGTGATCACGGCGTTGTCTGCGTCCGACGTCAAAGCGAACCACACGCCTGTCCGCGCATGGCGAACAGCGTTGTCCCCAATGTTCCGGAGCATCCGGGCAAGGTCCCTGGGTGAACCGGCCATTCTGACGCCGTCGAGCCGGACAAGGTGCACAGCAGTTTGGCCGGCGGTTTCAAGACGCCGAAATTCATTCAGCACAACCTCATCAAGATCAACTTGTTTGTGCGATTCGCGGGGCCCACCTTCATCAACGCGCGCAAGATAAAGCAGATCTTCGATGACGTCAGACATTCGGATTGCCTGCAGTTCGACCCGAGCAAGAGTGTCCGACGCGTTCACTGTGTCGGGTTCGGCCAGTGAAATTTCAACCTGAGCTCGCAAAGTAGCAAGCGGGCTTCTCAGCTCGTGTGACGCGTCGCCGATGAACCGCTTCTGCTTCTGAGCGGACATTTCAAGCTGGTCGAGCATCTGGTTCATGGTCACGGCAAGGCGGGACACTTCATCGTGCGAGGGTGGCACGGGGACCCGCTTTCTGAGATCACTCCCGATCGATTCGGCCTGGCGGCGAATGTTGTCGACCGGCTTCAGGGATCTGCCTGCGGAGACAAAGACCGTCACCCCGACAAGCGCGATCAGGATCGGCACGGCCGCGACCAGCAGCCACGCCAAATTCGTTGTCGCGGCCTCGACCTGCGCGAGTGATGTCGCAATGTAAACCCAGCCGGCACCACTGGCTATCGTCACCGGGTGCACCGCAATGCGAAAAGGCACGGACGGGTCTCCGACGGGGAGGCTTACAAGGTCGAAGGTTGCGACCGCGCGCACGGCCGGTGGGGTCGGGAGGATCGGTGGCTCCCCATTGATATTGTCGGACGCAGAAACGACGGAATTCGAGGAGTCGATGACCTGAATCAGACTGCTGTCGTCGGTTTGCGCTGGGAGTATCGCCGGGAAGGTACCGGTCGAAATCAGGGAGGTGATGTCGGCCGCGCGGGTTGCGGCAGCGGAGTCAAGGTTTGCAAGCAACGAACTGTGCACGAGTCCAACGAGCGCAACTGCGCCGACGGTGAGAATTACGGCCAGCATTGTGCTGGCGGCGATGGTGACGCGGGCGCGTACGCCCCACGTCTGAATTCTCTTTTGCAGGCGACTTTCCGATCCGGGTATGAATTTCACCGTGACGGCGTTTCCGCTGCGAA
>JBDSZO010000331.1:0-7935 GCA_039925105.1 Terrimesophilobacter sp.
CGATGAGCAGGCCGACCCACCAAATGTTGAGCCCAAAGACCAACGAGGTGTGTGTCAGCAGGCCGGAGATGACGAGCAGGGTATCTCCAGGCAGCAGAAAGCCGACGAGCAGGCCGGTTTCCGAAAAGACGATGAGGCAGACGACGACGAGCGCCCACGGTCCAGAGCTGTTGATCAGCGTTTCAGGATCGAGCCACGGTATGAGTGCGGAAGGCGCCACGTGGGGTGTTCTCCAGTCGTTGCTCGGCACTCGACCTGTCGTCGAGGCTGCGATATTGCTGGTGTCAGAGTATCGGCTTATTCTGTGGCGTTGGTGACGGCG
Source organism: Terrimesophilobacter sp. (assembly GCA_039925105.1). Lineage (GTDB taxonomy): Bacteria > Actinomycetota > Actinomycetes > Actinomycetales > Microbacteriaceae > Terrimesophilobacter. The sequence continues at coordinate 323 of JBDSZO010000331.1, forward strand.
AACATCCGCTCTCGGCGGTCTGCCCGCCAGGTGCGGTAGCCGAACGCGATGGAGGCGAGGATGCAGACTGCTGCGATCACGTAGGCGGCGCTTTTGACTCCGGGAATGGAGGCCGCGTAGTAGCCGGTGAGGGTGATTCCGACGCCCCAGGCGAGTGCTCCGACGACGTTGCTGGTCAGGAATCGGTAGTAGTTCATCCGTCCGACGCCGGCGATGACGGGGACGAACACGCGAGCCCACGGCATGAAGCGGGCAACGACGACCGACCACCAGCCGTACTTGTCGTAAAACGTCTCGGTTTTGGCTATTGCGAGTTTGATGCGCCGCCCGCCGTGGCGGTCGAGGTAGCCACGTCCGTAGTGGCGTCCGAGCAGGAAGCCGACCTGGTCGCCGAGGAATGCGGCGATTCCCGTGCCGATGGCGAGAACGATGATGGACAGGTTGGTGCTGGATGCCGCGACAAGTCCGGAGGCGAACAGCAGGGAGTCGCCGGTGATGAAGGGGATGAACAAACCAAGAAAGACGGCGGTTCCCGCGAACACGAGGGCCCACACGACAAGGTAGAACAGGGCAATTCCCGCGTGCCCGAGCAAGTCGTCGAGCTGCCCATCAAGGACTGAGGCGGGCAGCATGCGGGAACCAATCATTCTGTCGGTGCGGGGAGGAAGCTAAGGCTATCCTAACCTGACGATTCTCTCGCGCGCAGTGACGATCGGTGAATCGGTAAGCGGTCTGTGCGGGAGGCGGGACTTGAACCCGCACACTCGAAAGCACAGGAACCTAAATCCTGCGTGTCTACCAATTCCACCACTCCCGCGCGGCGAGACCAGTGTACTTGGGCGCGGATAACTGTGGATAACTTCGGTCAACGCTGGTTGATTCAGAGCATGCTTCACGGGTGAGCACAGCCATCGCCATGATTGCGGAGCGGGTCCGTGAACGGGTCCGGCGTGAGGGCGTCGACCTTGGCGGCAACCGCGCTTTGGCTCACGGATACGTTCGTGAAGAGATCCAGCGTTATAGCGAGCGTGCTCTGAGCGGATCGCTGCCGATGATTCGGGATGAGGAGCAGGCCACCCGCGAAGTTGTGGCATCCATCGTTGGTTACGGTCCGCTTCAGCCGTACTTCGACGATGAGGGTATCGAAGAGATCTGGATCAACGGTCCTGACAGCGTGTTCGTCGCCCGTGATGGGGTCGCAGAACAGACCGGATTGCGCCTCACCGCCACCCAGGTTCGTGATCTGGTCGAGCGGATGCTGCAATCAACCGGCCGTCGCGTTGACCTGTCGAGTCCATTCGTCGACGCATCTCTCCCTGACGGCAGCCGCCTGCACGTTGTCATACCCGATGTCACGCAAAAGCACTGGGCGGTCAACATCCGCAAGTTCGCAACCCGCATCAAGGAACTAAACCAACTGGTCGCGCTTGGCTCGCTCACCCAGCAGGCATCCGAGTTTCTGAGTTTGTGCGTGCTATCTGGGCAAAACATCCTGGTTTCCGGCGCCACCCAGAGCGGAAAGACAACACTGTTGGGTGCGCTGCTGTCTGTCGTTCGCACGGGCGAGCGCATCGTCACCGTTGAGGAGACCTTTGAGCTCAGCTTCACCGCCCGCGACGCGGTCGCCATGCAATGCCGGCAGCCGAGCCTCGAAGGTACTGGCGAAATCACGCTGCGGCGGCTCATCAAGGAGGCGTTAAGGATGCGTCCCGACCGACTCGTGGTTGGCGAGGTGCGCGAAGCAGAATCTCTCGACCTGCTCATCGCACTCAACAGTGGCCTGCCGGGCATGTGCAGCATCCACGCGAACAGCGCGCGGGATGCTCTGGTCAAGTTGTCCACACTCCCGCTTCTCGCTGGCCGCAACATCGACTCATCGTTCGTCATCCCCACCGTCGCCAGCAGTATCGATATCGTCGTGCACTGCTCACTGGAACGCTCCGGGAAGCGTCGGATCTCTCAGATTATTGCCCCAACCGGACGCATCCTTGCCGGTGCAATCGAGTCCGAGGCCATCTTCGACCTTCACGGTGGCGTGCTGAATCCGACCGGAATCCACCCGACTCGATTGGTGAAATTCCGGGCTGCGGGGCTGGATCCGGCCGTCGTGCTGTCCGAGGAGGTCGCATGATTCTTCTTCTCGGTTGCACACTTGGGCTTGGGCTGGTTCTGGCATCCTCGCCAATGCTGTGGCCTGCCGGCCGCGACCGCCTAACGCGCACAGGGCACGGAATGTTCTCGCGTTTGCGTGAGCGCCTGACCCAGGCAGGGATCGTCAGTGTTTCCGTGCCAACTTTTTTTGTCGTTTCGATCATCGTTGGGGTCGCTGGCGCGGCCATCGCCTTCGCGTTCGTGCGGGTGGTCGCGCTGGCGGTTGCCGCAGGATTTGTTGCGTGCGCTTTACCGATCGTCATCGTGAATTGGCGTGCCAGACTGCAACGGCGTTCCCGCAGAGTTGTCTGGCCGGACGTCGTCGATCACCTGGTCTCGGCGCTTCGGTCAGGTCTCGCTTTGCCTGACAGTGTCGCCAGTCTCGCCCACACCGGCCCCGCAGCACTACGCGAACAGTTTGCCGCGTTCGATCGCGACTACCAGGCGACCGCGCACTTCACCGACTGTCTTGACCGGCTCAAGGATCGCCTCGCCGACCCGGTGGCTGACAGGATTCTGGAAACCCTGCGGATGTCGCGTGAGGTCGGTGGCAGCGAGTTACCCGCCGTTTTGCGTGGCCTCGCCGTCTACTTGCGTCAGGATCTCGCGATCCGCGGCGAAGTCCAGGCACGCCAAACCTGGGTTATCAACGCGGCTCGGCTTGGCGCCGCTGCTCCGTGGGTGGTCCTGTTGTTGCTGTCTACACGACCAGAAGCGGCTGCGTCCTACAATTCGCCAGCCGGGGTGACTGTCATCGTGGGCGGATTCGCTGCGACAGTGGTCGCCTATCGGCTCATGCTCGCTGTTGCGCGACTGCCGGAGGAACGGCGGTGGTTCCAGTGAGCCCGTCAATGGCGTGGGCGATCGTGTGTGGTCTGACCCTCGGGGTCGGTCTTTGGTCGATGGTGAGTGTGATGCCCAGGCTTTCCAGGCCGCGGCTGATTCATCGTGTCGCGCCATACCTGGTTGATGTTTCTGAGGGTGCCCGCGAGTTCATGAACCGCCAACCGGCCAACCCGCTGCCGGTTCTTGGTTCGCTGTTCGGGCCGTTGGTGGAACGACTCCGTGCGCTGATCTGGCCGTTGGGGAGTTCCGCTGCTATTGAAATCCGGTTGAATCAGGCTGGCTCTTCGTTGAGTGGTGAGGCATTTCGTGCCCGCCAACTTCTGTGGACCCTCGGTGGCGTGACCTCCGGCATTCTCTTGTCGTTGACGATGTCACGACTAAATCACGTGCCACTTGCCGTCAACATTGCGATGGTTTTGCTGCTTGGCGTTTCAGGTTTCGTTGTTCGCGACTTCCTGCTCCAGCGCGCTGCCAGGGCTCGGCTGGGCAGAATGGCCAGCGAGCTTCCGATCCTGCTGGAGTTTCTGACCCTCAGCCTGTCGGCGGGGGAGGGCATCCTCGACTCGATTCGACGAGTTGCACGAACCAGCGGTGGGGAGCTGTCGGCTGAGCTGGCCAGTCTGGTCGCCGAGGTCAACAGCGGGGCACCGTTGGCTGAAACACTGACGTCGTTGGCCGACCGTTTGCGGTTGACCGGATTCTCGCGATGTGCTGAGCAGGTCGTTGGTGCACTCGAGAGAGGTACGCCGCTGGCTGAGGTATTGAGGGCGCAGGCGCAGGACGCGCGGGAGGAGGCTAAGCGAGAGCTCATTGAGGTTGCCGGAAAAAAGGAGGTCGCGATGATGGTTCCGCTGGTCTTCCTGATTTTGCCGGTCACCATACTGTTTGCCATCTTCCCCGGCATTTTTGTGCTGCGGCTGGGGCTGTGAACTGTTACCCGCGCTGACATAAATGTGACAACGACAGGTTTGCGAAAAATGGAGGCAACATGAACAAAGCGCAGTGGACCAACGAACGCGGTGACGTACCCGGCTGGGTGCTGATCACGCTCATGACCGCCGGACTCGTGATCATCATCTGGACGCTCGCTGGCCCGGCGCTGAGTGACGTGTTCCAGCAGGCGATCGATCGGGTCACCGGCTTCTGAGCTGTCCCCGACAAACACGGATCATGCGGCGACTAGTGCAGGACTCCGGCGGCTCGGCGGTCGCCGAGTTCGTCATGGTGATTGCGCTGCTCACGGTGCTCACGCTGTCGGTTATCCAACTCGGGCTCGCCCTTCTCATCCGCAACACGGTTCAGGATGCGGCTGCAGAAGGGGCCAGGTTCGCCGCACTCGCCGACAACGGGTTGTCAGACGGCACCGAGCGGGCGCGTCAGCTTCTTACTGTCGCACTCGGTCCAAGTTACGCGGTCAACGTGGAGGGCTCGTATGGCAACTATCTGGGGCATCCTGCCGCAATAGTCACAGTGCGAGCGCCACTGCCGCTGATTGGCTTGGCCGGAATCGAGCACGGCTTGGAGGTGAGCGGCCATGCGGCGGTGGAGACTCTGGATCGCTAGGCGGCTGGCCGCTGCGCGCGACGCGGCGGAATCCGGATCGGCGACGCTAGAGCTGATCACAACCGGGCTGATCCTCATGGTGCCGCTCGTGTATTTGGTTTTGACGTTGGCAACAATTCAGGCTGGGGCATTTGCCGTGGAGGGCGCTGCTCGTCAGGCTGCGCGTGTGTACGTGCAGTCGGCGAACGAGCAAGAGGCTGTTGGCGGTGCCGAGCGTGCCATCCGATTCGCGCTCGCCGATGCCGGTCTTAGCGAAATCGAACCGACGGTGGACGTGCGGTGCGCTCCGAACCCGAACGCCTGTCTGACCAGAAAGGGCACCGTCACGATTGCGGTTGCACTCACCGTTCCTCTGCCGTTCGTGCCACCGGTCCTGACAGTCGCTGTCCCACTTGGTGTGCCGCTTCAGGCCGCTGCGACCGAGCAGGTGTCCAGGTTTTGGGGTGCAGGATGACCCGCCCCGGTTTGCGCGAAGACCGCGGCTCCACTCTTCCGCTGACGTTCTTCTACATGTTCCTGTGTCTGGTGCTCATCCTGATCGTCGTTGCCGTCACGTCTCTGTATCTGGAGCGAAAGCGACTTTTCACGTTGGCTGACGGTGCGGCGCTGGTGGGTGCGGAAGCGTTCGAACTGTCCGAGGTGGCGTCAACGTCGGACGGGCTGCGGGCAACCCTGGATTCAAGAGATGTTGCGGCGGCGGTCGGTGAGTACTTGACGACAGCACAGGTATCCGCATTCGACGGACTCGCCGTCGAGCGCGCGGACAGCACTGACGGCCAGAGTGCCACGGTCGAACTTTCCGCCTACTGGCGCCCTCCCGTGGTGACGGTGTTTGTGGCTGAAGGCATCCGAATTAACGTCACCGCCGTGGCGAGAAGCGTGTTCTCGCGCTGACACGCGCGTTAGTGTGTGACGCGAACTCAGGCTGACTCGTGCCCAACGAACGGCACGGCAACGCCAAGGGCGACCATCATCACGCCACCCGTAGCAGAAAGGGTGGAGATGCGTTTCGGTGAACGCGCGAACCAATCCCTCGCCGCTCCCGCCGCGAGGGCCCAGGATCCGTCCGAGATCAGCGCGACGACAACGAACACGCAGCCGAGCAGCAAAATCTGCATCGGGATGTTTCCCGCCGAGTGGTCGACGAACAAGGGGAGTACCGCGAGCATGAAAATGATCGATTTCGCGTTCGTGAACCCGACAATGAACCCCTCCCACAGGGTGCGCGCGGTGCCGCGACGCGCGATCGGCTGACCAATCGCCTCCGCTTTCTGCTTTCGATGCCGGATCGCCTGGATGCCGAGAAAGATGACGTAGGCGGCACCAAGCAACTTGACGATGGTGAATGCGATGGCCGAATGTTCCAGCAGGGTGCCGAGGCCGAAGGCGATCGCCACAGCGATCATCAACGCGCCGGCCGAGTTTCCGACGACCGTGAGCAAACCACCCTTGCGGCCAAGCGCGAGAGACCGCCCAATCGAGAACAGCACGCTCGGGCCGGGGATGACGATTAGCGGAATGGAGGCAAGGCCAAATGCGAGAAGGTTGGTCACCGGGATCACAAGAAATGCTAACGCGCGTGAGGCACGAACCGTGGCAGGTAACGCCACAGAACGACGCCACCGGCCAACCCGACGACACCCATGATGGCACCCCCAAACGACAGAGAAACCAGTGCGGTGAGTCCGGCGAGCGCGAGCGGCGCTGCGGCCGCGCCTGCATCCGAGGTGAAACGCCAGGCGCCGAGGAAGGGTGCAGGATCTTTGGGGTTCGCGAGGTCTGCGCCAAGAGTCATGAGCAGTCCGCTCCCTAATCCGTTTGCTATCGCCAGCACCATCGCGATCGCGATAAACCAGGCAACCCGGTCAGGCGACTCGTGGGTGAACGCGAGTGCGAGGTGTCCGAGACCGAGGCCGATCATGGAGGGCAGCCCGCTCCACATCCGACCCCAACGGTCCATGATTTGGCCGCTGGCGTAGAAGAGGGCGAAATCGAGCCCGCCGGCAATGCCGATGATGAGCGCGATGTTGGCATCCGTGACGCCGATGCTCACACCCCACAGTGGCAGGATGACCTGGCGGCTGGCACGCACGGCGCCGACGAGACCTGCAGCGGTACCCAAACGCGCGAGAACTTCCCGGTTGGCGGCGATGGCCTTGAATAGCCCACGCGACTGTTTCGCCAGCAGTTCCTCATCCGCGAGCCTCCGGGATGCGCCCCGACGGGACCGAAACATTGTTTCGGGATCTTTGAGGAAGATCAGAAGTGCCGCGGCGGTAAGGCAACCGCCGATGTGCACCCAAAAAGCTGACGCGGCAACCCCGGTCAGGTGGATGACCGCGGCGGCGATGAATGGCCCAATGAAGTAGCCGAGCCGAAAGCTGCCACCGAGAGTGGAAAGGGCTCTCGCCCGATACTTCAGCGGCACGAAGCTGGTCATAAACGCGTGCCGTGCCAGCGCGAAAATCGCCGTCGCCAGTCCGATGAGGAAGATCGCAAAACCCAACACCAGCGGATTTGGTGCGACCAAGGCTACGGCGAGGCCGGCAATCGACAACAGCGACGCGTAGATCATCCCCGCGCGCTCGCCGATGCGACTGATCACCCATCCGCTGGGGATGTCGCCAATCAGTTCGCCCACCATGATCATTGCGGCGATAAGTCCGGCAATCGCCAGTTGCGCACCCAGGTTGTGCGCGACGATCGGGATGATCGGGATGATGGCGCCCTCACCGATCGAAAACGCCAGGGTCGGCAGGATGGCCGGGAGTGCAATCGACCGAAATCGGAACGGTTGGCCGGGCGTACTCATCGTTGAACCACTCTATTCCGCTGTGCTATTCCATCGCGAAGTTCGTCGGTTCACGCGCGACGGTAGGCTGTTGGGGACATGAACGAACTGGATATCTCGGCAGAGCTCGCCGACCTTCGCTCCACTTTCTCAGACATCCGGTCGGTTGTCGGGGTTGATCGGTTGACGGCCGAGATCGCCGAGCTGAGTGAGCAGGCCAGCGCGCCCGACCTGTGGGACGACTCAGAAAAGGCCCAGAAAG
>JBDSZO010000332.1:0-2124 GCA_039925105.1 Terrimesophilobacter sp.
TCATGATGCTACCCATGGAAGCCTCCAGGAATCCGCGATCGATCAGCGTCGATAGGTGAAGAGTGAACCCGTCGGATGCATATTGCCTGATTCGTGTACAAACTCTCAGAATCCGGTTGCGAGAACCGCACTGACATTCACTGTGCAGCCAACAAGATCGGACGAATCAGGCCGATTTGTGGCCACGTCGCGGGTTGCGGCCGCTGTCACATTCCGCGGGAGCGGCCGGTAAACCCTGCGAACAGTGCGTGGAGAAGGGGCAACACGGAGACGCCCATGAGCACCCAGCCAAAGACTGGATCACTCTGCTTGAGGAAAACCCCACCAATGAGCAGGCCGGCAAACAAGACAGCGGAGAGTGCCCGCCTTGCGAGCTGTTCAACTGCTCGTATCCGTCGATCAAGGCCGGGCGTTTCTATGGCGAGCTGTCCGCGTTTCAACATTGTGCTCAGTTCGTCCATTTGTTGAGGCAGCCGAACCAGTAGCCCTAGGGTGGCCAGGGCTTGGTCGGCGAACGCTTTTGCGGTGTTTCCCCGTTCGTCACGAGCAAGCCGTTTGGCGTAGGGCTCGATGGCGGTCCAGACGTTGAATTCCGGGTTGAGTCCACTGCACACACCGGATGTCACACCCACTGCACGAATGATCAGCAGAAAGTTTTCGGGAAGTTGGAATGGCATCGTGCGCATGACGTCCCCGAACTTGTCGGCGAAGTCGATGAACTCATCAGGTTCGACCTTCTGCAACTCGGCGAAGCCCATACCGCCGAACCGGTCGAAAAGCTCGCTCATTGCGCGTTCGAGCGGGGCACTCTCCGCAGACGGCAACAGCACGCCCATGGAGCGGATGCTGGCGACCAGACCTTTCGCGTCTCTAGCGGCGACGGCAATAATCAGGCGTTGCAAACCGTTCCTCAGCGTGTCGGGAACTTCGCCCATCATGCCGAAGTCGACGAAGGTGAGCGCCCAGTCCGGGGAGGCAATCTCCTGCCCAGTGTTGCCACTCGGACGCACTGCAGGGGTCACAAAAATGTTTCCGGGGTGCGGGTCCGCGTGAAAGAAACCGTGCTCGAAGAGTTGCTCGAACATGGTGTTCGCAAGTTCTTCTGCGACATCCGCCGGGTCAATCCCTGCCGCCTTCAGCGCTTCACGGTCGTTGATTTTGATCGCGGTGACGTCCGAGAGGGTCAAGACTCGTTTCGTGGTGCGCTCCCAGACAACCTTCGGTGCTTGCACAAACGGATAGTCGCAGAAGTTTTCGGCGAAACGCTCGGCATCGCTGCCCTCGTGAAGGTAGTCGATCTCCAGCAGACTGATCACGGCGAATTCTTCCAGGAGTGAAGGCAAGTCCACCCGCCGCGATATAAATCTGACACGGTTTAGCCACTTCGCGATCCTGCGCAGGGCGGCAAGATCGACTTTGACTATGGCGTCGATTCCGGGCCGCTGGATCTTCACGACGACGTTGTCGAATCCCACCAGGCTGGCGTCGGTGGGGGAGAGTGTCGCCCGGTGCACTTGGCCGAGGGATGCGGCCGCGAGGGGTGTCGGGTCGACGAACGCGTACGCCTGCTCTAGTGGCACCCCCAGATCAGCTTCGGCGAGTTCACGCACCTGTGCGAAGTCCGCGGCCGGCACCTCATCCTGGAGGCCTTCAAGTTCGCTGGTGATCTCCGGGGGCAAAACATCGAGCCTCGACGACAGGAACTGGCCGACCTTGATCATGAGGCCACCAAGTTCGATCGCCAGAACGTGAAAGTGCTGCGCGATGCCTTGTGCTCGCACGGTCCGGCCGCGCCGGGACATCCGTTCCAGCCCGATGCGGGGCAGCGCAACCTCGAACCACCACTCCTGCACGATGTAGCGGGCGGCAAATCGCAGAATTTTGCGGTAGCGGGCGCGCAGGTTTCTGACCTTGGTCATTGATTCTTCCTGATGCCGCAGCGTTGGCGGCATCCGATCATTCTTGGGCGAGGATCGTGTAGAGCTTACGACGTGCCTCGTCGATGACGGCGACAGCCTCGTCGACCTGTTCTGGCGTGCCGCCTCGGGCGATCTGACTTGCCGCCTGCGCGAGTTTCATGCCAGCTTTCGGCAGGACCATCGACCGTGCAGCATCCCGAGCGGC
>JBDSZO010000333.1:0-2989 GCA_039925105.1 Terrimesophilobacter sp.
TAGAAGTCATCCGCCTCACCCTCACGGCGACGAAGCACCTCATCGAAATCGTAGAAGCGGTCCACGTTCGGCGCATCGGTTGAATCGGTTTCTGACAGACGAAGGCGGATCTCATGGCTCGCACCCGACGCGACGGTGATGTCGTACCGTAGGGCGGCCTTCGTTCCCTCCTGGTTCGGATTGACGGTTTGCGCGCCGTCGATCACGTGGTCGTTGATGCCGTCTTTGGGATACGGTGTCCCTCCGGGTCGGCCGTAGAGCCGCTGCGTATTTGTCTCGTTGTCGCAGAAAAGCGGCTCCGGCTTGCCATCAGCGTACAGCAACAGGTCCGGCCTGCCCTGCCTGGACGCGATGAGCCCATCGGCACGTCGCCGCACACTCGGACGTTGGGCGGTTTTATCGGACCACGACCAGGTATTACGAAACCACAGCGTGGGCAGCACGCTGATCGTTGCTGCATCCGGCCCGACATTGTCGAGAGTAATGCGCATCAGAAGGTCGTGGGCACCGGCCTTCGCATAGTCGACCGTGACGACCCAGAACCGGTCTTCGTCGAAAATTCCGCTGTCGGCAAGTTCGTACTCCGGCTCGAGCTGCGAACGGTTGCCGTTGACCATCACCAGGTCGTCATACGGGAAGGCCCGCTGGGGGTAGTGGTAGCGCCAACGCTGCCACGAGTGGGTCGGCGTGCCATCGAGGTACCACCAGTATTCTTTGACGTCTTCGCCGTGGTTCCCTTCCGCGTTCGACAGGCCGAACATGCGTTCTTTCAATATTGGGTCGACACCGTTCCATAACGCGAGCCCCAGGCACCAGGTTTGGTCTCTGTCGCAAAATCCAGCCATGCCATCTTCGTTCCAACGGTACGTGCGCGACCGCGCGTGATCATGCGGAAATGATGCCCACGCATCACCGTCGGCACTGTAATCCTCACGCACGGTGCCCCACGCCCGCTCTGAGAGATAGGGACCCCAATCCTGCCAGGACGGATCGGATGCACAGTGGGACAGCCGATCTCGCTCGGCCGGCGCCCCGCTGCGCTGTTGATCTCCCATGCCGCGATCTTAACCCGAGAAAAACCCCCAGCAGACGAGGCTTTCACCAGTTAAAGAAAAAGTTAATCGCTGTGGTGACGCTGACCAGTGCGCCGCCGGTGCTGTCTGGTCCGGGAGGTACCGGAGTAGGGCGGACGGGACTTGAACCCGTGACCGACGGATTATGAGTCCGCTGCTCTAACCAGCTGAGCTACCGCCCCGTAACCGCCCGCACGCCTTATGGCGTTGATTCGTCGAGCGTCACATCGGTGACCGGATCGGTCACCGTTTGACCACGATACAGTCTCTCGAATGTGGTCAGCGTGCGTTCGATGTCGTGTGGCGCAATGTAGCGCAAACTGTTTTCCTTCATTCTGGCCAAATTCCTCTGCTGTGCAGTCAGCAAAGTGGTAAGTTTCACCGCCAGGTCGCCATCGTTTCCTTCTCGGCAGGGCCAAGCTCGAGTGCAGTTTCGCGAACGCACGTATCAACACGTCATCGTGCTTCACTCTGGTCACCTTTTCTCAGCAGGTCAGCGGAATAGTCGACAGCCTGAAAAAAATTCAGAACGGCGACCGCCACCACGAACTTTGCGACCGCACCGGGATCGCGCTCCACGCAGCCCCAACACTCAGACCGGGACCGATCCGTCCTCGGCAGCCATCTCCGACCTCAACGAATCCCGCTGTCAACAACGAGGACGACGCGACGTGGGGTGTCCGAAATCGTCACTTGCTCGGTGGCCGTCGTACGCATTCCCCCGACATTTGTCGCCGTGATGAGATAGCGGCCGGTGGGCAACTCGAGTTGAAACGCACCGTTGCTGTCAGTAAGCGTTGAGCCACTGATAACATCACCCACCATTGCCACGACTGAGGCCCCTGGCACGGGACGCGGCGGGCAGGGTTGGTCCGCCCGTTGCACCGGGCACGCTGGCGCCGCCAAAACAGAACCTAAAACAATCCCGGTGTGGACGTTGCACCCGCTCAGCAGAACCACGGCCGTGGCCACCAACAGCGCCGCTCCACAGCGCCTCAACTTGTGCCTGGAACGATCGTCTTCATCGCGAATCTGACTCGATGGACCGCCTGCCTCCACCATGAGTTGGTCAGGGGCTGCACAACGCCCGCGACGGGAATTCGCGGTTCGCCACGAACAGTCATGGTCCATATCTCTATAGTGCTCTCACCGGCGGGATATTGGCACCGCCAACGACGGCAGCGGAGAATCGAGGGTAGTGACGCCGACGGCGGCGCGTCTCACCCCGATACTCTTCGTAGACAGTGGTCCCGCAACCAGCGCCTCACGCAAAGCTTTACGCTCCAGAGCAACGAGACTATGAGTCCGCTGCTCTAACCAGCTGAGCTACCGCCCCGCAACCGACCGCACGCCTTATGGCGTGGATTCGTCGAGCGTCACATCGGTCACCGGATCGGTCACCGTCTGACCACGATACAGTCTCTCGAATGTGGTCAGCGTGCGTTCGATGTCGTGTGGCGCAATGTAGCGAAGGCTGTTCTTCTTCATGCGCGTGAGCTGCTCTTGCGGTGCGGTCAGCACGGTGGTGAGTTTCGCGGCCATATCGTCGACATTCTCGGGCTCAAATAGGTAACCGTTTTCGCCGTCGTGCACAAGGTGCGGCAGCGCCATCGCGTTTGCCGCGACGATAGGTAGGCCTGACGCCATCGCCTCCAGTGTGGCGATGCTCTGCAATTCCGCTATGGACGCGATGGCGAACACTGTCGCGTGCGTGTACGCCGACTTCAGTTCTTCATCCGACACGTACCCGGTGAACTTCACACCGTCACGAACGCCCAGTTCGGTGACCAGCCGGCCCAACTGGTTCATCAGGTCGCCGCCACCAACAATATCGAGCGTGGCTTTCAGGCTTGGGTCCAGTTTCGCAAACGCGCGAATGAGCACATCAATGTGCTTCTCCCAGGTCACCCGCCCGA
>JBDSZO010000334.1:0-1669 GCA_039925105.1 Terrimesophilobacter sp.
GGGGCTCGGGCTCGGGCTATTCGGTCTCACACCGACACGCGACGGTGAGCGGAAGATTTCGGAGAACGTGTTCGTGACCACTGGCGAGTAAGAATTGCAAGGATCGGATTTCGCAACATCCGAACCACGTTGGCAAAAATCCGAACCAGCGTGGCACCTGACAAAAAGTGTCACGTGCCAAGCCAGTCCGGACAAATTGCCAGTCCCGGACAACCGGGATTCCGGCGGTCGTCGATTTAGGACCACAACGATTCTTGCCAACATACTTCGGACAAGCGGAGGTCGCGCGATCCAAGTGGACCACTAAGCACTAATTGGTCGTCGCTGCTGAAGGAGCAGGGTGGCAGCCGAGGAACCAACCGAAGCCGTCAGCTGGCCCGCTCGCGCGCCGGAAGATTCAAAACCCTGGCGACGCTGTCCGGTTCCAGGCCCTCACGACGGCACCATGCCAGATACACCACGGAATCGCGAAGGTCCGGCCAGTGCCGGATTGAAACGCCGTTTTCTCGAAGGTGCCGCGCGACCGTTGCCTGCAACTGCAGGAGCTTGAACGTTGGAATTCCCAGCGAAACAATCGCGGCGGTATAGAAGAATACAACCGAAACCACACCCAATACGTCGCCCGTCAGCTGCACCATCGTGGCGTCCCAGACCATGGATATGGTCAGGAATGCCGCAAACAGCACAATCCCGTGCATCAAATGAAGCCGGACCTGAACGTAGGCTCCACCGAATGTCTCGCCCAACAGCGGGATCCAGCGTTTGTGTTGGCGGATCGACCAACGAGTAGGTTTATGCTCCGGGCGGGCCATTAATCTCCTCCGTTAATCATGTTACTAGCAATCCCGATGTCCAACTCGAGGCCGGTAATGGCATATGGGGTTGTTGCAACTGTGAGCCCCACCGCCATTCCAGGCAGCTCCAAAGCAGCCGCTGCCCCAGCGGCACGGCTTCACTGCCCGGTGCGGGGGGTCGCGACGATCAGCACCATGGCGGTGCCGAGTGCGAGGATCGGAAGGATGACAGAACGAATCGACTTGCGCACGTGAACCCCGAACGCTTTACGACGAGTGACCGGATGTACGCTCGTTCAACTACGCGAGTGAATCTCGCGTTGGTGATCCAGACTCCAGCGTTCTGAGGATGTTTTGAATAGATTTTCCCCCATCTTCTTGCTGACAAGGCTGCGCAAGCCCGAGGGCAGGCCAGGACGGGCAAGGGCCGGCCTACATTCGATCGAGTCCTCTTCTCGGCAAGCCAATACACGGCGCGACGAGCCTCCAGCCGGAGTGGTGAAGCGCCGCATGTACGTTCTGGAACTTTGCGACAATGCGGCATCTCTCCGCTACGGGGGTGATTCTCGGTTTCTCTAGAACAGCTGTAGCGAACATGTTTCATTGGGAACCTGCCACGATCGCTGTCCTGACAGTACCTGACGCGGATGACGAAGCCTCGAGGCAGACGACGACAGTACTCGACTGACGCCGGCGGGAGTGGATCCAGGATTTCGGCTGCCTCCGCCTTCGTCGATGCAAAGCCACGGCTAGGCCGCAAGAATCCGAAGGATATTGTCCGAAGTAGGTGGCAAAAGTCCGAACTAGCGTGGCAATTGACAAAAAGTGCCCCCAGCAGGATTTGAACCTGCGGCCTTCTGCTCCGGAGGCAGACG
>JBDSZO010000335.1:0-4354 GCA_039925105.1 Terrimesophilobacter sp.
CGCCTTCGCGACAACCGTCAGCAGGTTGAGACGCTTGCCAGCAAAAGACCGCGATTCCTTGAGAGTGGCAATGAGCTCCATGGTCGGCGTGACGTCTATGGTGAGAAACTCACTCGCGTGCGGTGCAGTGAACGCACTGGAAACCATGGCGGCCGCTGTATATTTACGGACACCCTTGATCGGTGTGCGGGTCTCGCGGCGACCATCTGACGGTCGCTTGAGGGGTCTGGACGGGGGGGTCTCGACAGGCTCGACCGGAGAGAATTGGTCGACCGGAGAGAATTGGTCGACCGGCGAAATGGCTGCAGCAGCCTGAACGTCCTCACGCGTGATGAGGCCCTTCCCGCCGGTTCCCGTGACTGTCCTCAAGTCGATTCCAAGATCTGCGGCAAGCTTTCGAACCGGCGGTGTCGAGCGTGGGGTTTCTGTTGCGGTGCTGTCGGCGGCTCGGGTCTCGACAGGCTCGACCGGAGAGAATTGGTCGACCGGAGATGGAGCGTCAACCGGTGACGGCAGCTCGACCTTGGACGAGGGCTCTGGCGCGACGGGTGCGGTTGGATCACCCTGCCCCTTGCGTGCGCGTCTGGCCGGGCGACCGCCGCCCTCAACCGGCGGGCCGTAGCCAACCAGCATGGGTTCACGTTCTGGCTTGCCGGTCGACTTCTGGACCTCGGTCTCGACGCCCTCGAGCTCGAAGGCGACAATGGGCGCACCAACCAGGACTGTTGTACCCGGCTCGGCATACAGCTTGGTGATGACGCCGGCAAACGGCGACGGCAACTCGACGAGCGCTTTCGCCGTCTCGACATCCGCTAATGGCTGGTTGAGCTCGACGGTGTCGCCGACGGCAACGTGCCAACTGACCAACTCCGATTCTGTGAGACCCTCGCCCAGATCCGGTAGTGCAAAATCTCTCGCGCCCATCAGCCCTCCCAGTTACTCAACGAATTGGTGCGGCCAAGAACGCGATCCACGGCGTCGAGAAGCCGGTCAAGGTTGGGCAGGAAGTGCTCTTCCAATGCCGCCGGCGGGTACGGGGTATCAAACCCTGTCACCCGCGCAGGGGCAGCCTCCAGCCAGTTGAAGCAGCGTTCTGTGATGCTCGCGGCCACCTCAGCGCCGATGCCACCGCTCTGTGCCGCCTCGTGCGTGATCACCAGTCGGCCGGTCTTTCGAACGGATGCCTCAACCGTTTCGAAGTCAATGGGTGACAGGGACCTCAGGTCGATCAGTTCGATCGAGACACCATCATCCGAGGCCGCAGAAACAGCGTCCTTGGCCGTTGCGACGAGGGGCCCATAGGCGACCATGGTCACGTCAGTGCCCGGTGAAACGACGCGGGCGCTTCCGAGCGGAAGTGTTTCTTCCGGTTCAAAATCAACCTCGCCCTTCGACCAGTAGCGTCTCTTCGGTTCGAAGAACATGACCGGGTCGTCGCTGGTGATCGCCTGGCGCAGCATGTCGTAGGCGTCCTGCGGGTTCGAGCAGCTGACGACGCGCAAGCCTGCGGTGTGGGCGAAGTACGCTTCCGGCGATTCTGAGTGGTGTTCGACCGAACCAATGCCGCCCCCAAAAGGTACGCGGATTGTGATCGGCATCCGCACCTGTCCGCGCGAGCGGTAGTGCAGTTTCGCCACCTGCGCAACAATCTGGTCGAATCCGGGATAGATGAATCCGTAGAACTGGATCTCCACGACCGGTCGAAATCCGCGCATCGCCAGTCCAACCGCCATTCCGACAATGCCGGCCTCGGCCAGCGGTGTGTCGATCACCCGGTCGGTACCGAATTCCTTTTGGAGACCGTCGGTGACCCGAAACACTCCCCCGAGCTTTCCGATGTCCTCGCCAAGAAGGGTGACCTTCTCATCGTCCTGCAGTGCACGGCGCAGGCCCGCGTTGATCGACTTCGCGAGCGTCAGCGTTGAGACAGTCGATGCTGTGGTCGCAGTGGTCTGGGCTGAGGTGTCCATCACTCGCCCTCGTCGAACGTATCGAGGTAGGCGGAATACTGGCTGCGTTGACGCTCCAGCACCGGATTCGGCTCAACAGAAACGTTGTCGAAAACACTGAGCGGGCTCGGCTTTGGCATGGCAAGACAGCGCGCACGAAGCTCTGCGGCCACAGAGTCGGCTTTTGCCTTTACCCGAGCACGAAGCTCATCGGTCATGAGACCACGCGACTCGAACAGTTTCTCGATGCGCGAGATCGGGTCCTTCGTCTTCCACTCTGCGAGTTCATCCGCATCGCGGTAGCGGGTCGGGTCGTCGGAGGTGGTGTGCGGGCCCATCCGATAGGTGACCGCCTCGATGAAGGTCGGACCTCCACCGTTTCGTGCCCGATCCAGCGCAATCCTGGTGGCCGCCATGACGGCGAGGACGTCGTTCCCGTCCACGCGCATGCTGGGAATACCGAATCCGGGTGCACGCTCAGAAATGTGACGCTTCGCCTGAACCCCGACCGGTTCGGAGATCGCCCAGTGGTTGTTCTGGCAGAAGAACACGACCGGCGCGTTGAAACTTGCGGCGAACACCATTGCTTCGCTCACGTCGCCCTGGCTGGTCGCGCCATCACCGTAGTAGGCAATGGCTACGCTGTCGCCGCCCTCTTTTGCAATACCGATGGCGTATCCGGTGGCGTGCAGCGACTGCGCTCCGATGATCACGGCCGGGATTGCCATATGGAATTCTTCTGGGTCCCAGCTTCCGTGCGCATTGCCGCGCCATACGCGCAGCAGGTCTTCCGGGTCGATCCCGCGGACATAGGCAACGCCGTTTTCCCGATAGCTGGGAAAGATGTAGTCATCACCGCGTAATGCGCGAGCGGAGCCGATCTGGGATGCCTCCTGGCCGAGCAGCGGCGGCCACAACCCCAACTCGCCCTGGCGCTGCAGTGCTGTTGCTTCAACGTCGATGCGACGGATGACGACCATGTCCTCGTAGAGGTCGCAAAGTTGATCATCGGTGACGTCCGCGACCCACGGGTCGAAATTCGGACTACTCCGCCGCTCGCCGTCGGCGCTCACCAATTGGACGAAGTCTTCAACGCCAAGGAACTCAGACACCCCGGCTCCCGGTTCTGACACGGTTGCTCGCAACACTTCTTCGCCTTCCGTCGGGGATCTCTCGGCGGGTACGCCACGAATCCACTCCAGAGAGACAGCACATCTTGTAGATGCGCCGCCTCACACCCCGCAACGTTACGGAGCTACTACCGAGTATTACGCAGTCTGGCTGGGAATGCACGACAGCAATTGCCGCGCGGCGCGTACTGCCCTTGCGGACAAAGCGAAGGGCCCACCCGTTAATAACCCGAGTGGGCCCTTCGTGTTCCCCGCCTCACGGCAGGGCACAGAACTGCTATTCCGCCGGGGCGTGAACAGCCTCGACTACCTCGGCAGTGTCGGCCGAGTCAGCAGTGTCGGAAGCGTCACCGTCATCCTGGACCGGTGAGAGAGACAACTTTCCGCGGTCATCGATCTTGGTGATCTCCACCTGGATCTTCTGGCCGACCGAAAGCACGTCTTCGACGTTCTCCACGCGCTTACCACCGGCGAGCTTGCGCACCTCAGAGATGTGCAGCAGGCCGTCCTTGCCCGGGGTGAGCGAGATGAACGCACCGAAGGTGGCGATCTTAACGACCGTACCCAGGAAGCGCTCCCCCACCTCGGGGTTGAGCGGGTTCGCGATCGCGTTGACCGCGGCGCGCGCAGCCTCCGCAGACGGGCCGTCAACAGCACCGATGTACACGGTTCCGTCATCCTCGATCGAGATGTCGGCTCCGGTGTCGTCCTGGATCTGGTTGATCGTCTTGCCCTTCGGGCCGATCAGCTCGCCGATCTTGTCGAGCGGAATCTGCACGCTGATCACGCGGGGCGCGGTCGGTGCCATCTCGTCCGGGGCGTCGATTGCCGCGTTCATGACAGCAAGGATCGCCGTGCGGGCTTCCTTTGCCTGGCCAAGTGCAGCATCCAACACCGACGATGGGATGCCGTCCAGCTTCGTGTCAAGCTGGATGGCGGTGACGAACTCGCTCGTTCCTGCGACCTTGAAGTCCATGTCGCCGAGGGCGTCCTCAGCACCAAGGATGTCGGTGAGTGCCGCGTAGCGGGTTTCACCGTCCACGGTGTCAGAAACGAGGCCCATGGCGATACCGGCAACCGGCGCGCGCAACGGCACACCGGCGTTCAGCAGCGACAGAGTCGAAGCACAGACAGAACCCATCGAGGTTGATCCGTTGGAGCTGAGAGCCTCAGACACCTGGCGGATCGCGTACGGGAACTCCTCGCGCGGCGGCAGCACCGGCACGAGGGCGCGCTCGGCAAGGAAGCCGTGCCCGATCTCGCGACGCTTCGGGC
>JBDSZO010000336.1:0-7848 GCA_039925105.1 Terrimesophilobacter sp.
TGCAGGATGAGGACGGCCAAACCATCGAATCGCACTCGATCTCAGCGGGGCTTGACTACCCGGGTGTCGGCCCAGAACACTCCTGGCTGGCTGATATCGGTCGCGTGCACTACCTTCCCATCACCGATGCTGCAGCAATGGAGGCTCTTCGCCTGCTGTCGAGAACGGAGGGCATCATTCCGGCCATCGAGTCCGCGCACGCACTCGCGGGAACACTCGACCTTGGAAAGCAACTGGGCTCAGACGCGACCATTCTGGTCAGCCTGAGCGGACGTGGCGACAAAGACATGGAAACTGCTGCACGCTACTTCGACATTTTGGACAACTCGTGAGCGCCGTCGCTGAGACGATCTCGGCACGCAAGCAGGCCGGATCCGGTGCACTCATTGGGTACCTTCCGGTCGGATTCCCCGACTTGAACACGAGCATCGATGCGGCGGTGGCGATCGCCGAGAACGGTGTCGACGTGCTTGAGCTTGGCGTTCCGTACTCAGATCCTGTCATGGATGGCCCCGTCATCCAGGCTGCGACACAGACCTCACTTGCCGGAGGGTTCAAGCTCCAGCATGCCTTCGAAGCCGTTGCGGGAATCACCGCGCGCGTGAAGGTGCCGGTCTTGCTGATGACCTATTGGAACCCGGTGCTGCAATACGGGGTCGAACGATTCGCCGGCGACCTCGTGGCCGCCGGGGGAGCGGGCCTGATCACCCCCGACCTGATTCCGGACGACGCGGACGCCTGGCTGGCAGCATCAGAACGCAACGAACTTGACCGAATCTTTCTCGCAGCACCCTCGTCGAGCGACGACAGGTTGAGAAGGATCGTTGAACTCTCGCGGGGTTTTGTCTACGCGGTGTCGACAATGGGAATCACCGGAGCGCGCGCCGAAGTTGACTGTGCGGCGAGAGCGCTTGTCGACCGCCTGCGGATAGCCGGAGTGGAACACGCCTGTGTCGGCCTCGGAGTTTCCACAGCAGACCAGGTGCGCGAAATTCTTGGCTATGCCGACGGAGCGATTGTCGGATCGGCACTGGTCAAGGCCCTCGCCGACGGGGGCGTGTCCGGGCTTGCCCGCGCAGCATCCGCACTGGCGGGCGGTACTAGGCTGGGTTAGCGTTTCTGCCCCGTGAGTTTTTGCGCCCCAACGAAAGGCATCGAAAGACTTTGTCTGTAGCACTGGCATCCACCGCTTCCGCGGTCGCGGCACCAAGTTTGTTGCCCCTGAGCATTCCTTCTCCTCCATACGACTGGCAGATTCTGCGTATCCCGTTCGGCGAATGGTTCAGTTGGCTTGGCGTGCCCGCCAGTTACCAGATCAACATTCACGCTTACGCACTGTGCATCCTTGCCGGAATTATCGCGGCCACCATTCTCACCGGTTACCGCCTCAAACAGCGCGGCGCAGACCCCGGAGTCGTTCTCGATATCGCACTGTGGGCAGTACCGTTTGGCATCATTGGCGGACGCATCTTCCACGTGATCACCCACCCGGACGACTATTTCGGTCCCGGCAAGGACCTTCTCAAGACGTTGTATATCTGGGAAGGCGGTATGGCGATCTTTGGTGCTCTCATGCTTGGAGCGCTCGGGACCTGGATCGGATGCCGTCGTTCTGGAGTACGGTTCTGGAGCTTCGCCGACGCGCTCGCGCCGAGCCTTCTCCTCGCCCAGGCGTTCGGCCGCCTCGGCAACTATTTCAACCATGAGTTGTTTGGCCTCCCAACCAACCTGCCGTGGGGTCTCGAGATCGAATCCACCAACGCGGCATTCCCTGCTGGGTTACCAGCGGGCACACTGTTCCACCCCACTTTCCTGTACGAGATCATCTGGAACGTCCTCGGTGTCGCCGTTCTGCTGTTCGTTGAGCGCAAGTGGCGTCTGACGCAGGCGAGAATCCCGTTCCTTGACATTGAAGTGCGGGCACCGCAGCCGGGCGCGTACCGCATGCAGTGGGGCACAATGCTCGGCATGTATCTCATCTGGTACGGCGTCGGGCGGAGCTTCTTCGAGTCGATCCGGATCGACCCCAGCGAAATCTTCTTCGGAATCCGCACCAACGTGTGGGCGTCGTTCGGTGCGATCCTGGTCGGCCTTGTCATCATTGTCGTGCAGTCGCGCCGGCACCCCGGTCTTGAGCCGAGCCCGTACCTGCCAGGTCACGAGTGGTCGCCGGATGCTGTTGTACACTCGGAAGACGAATATTCGGACTCCGATTTCGAAGGCAACGATGGCTCGAAGTCACCAGAACCGGTAGGGTCCACAGCGAAAACGTCCTGACCTCGCCACAAGCGGCCAGAGCGGATCGTTTCCACAGTTCGTGCGCGTGTTGGGCCTCGAGGGTCTGCGCCGTCGAATACGGGCCAGTGACGTCCCTCCCCGATTCCTCGTGAGGTCAAACGCCATGGTTCTGAACGAAACGGCCCTTAAGCTACCGTTCCAGCGTTTCAGCGCGGTGCCAGAAGCCTACGGATTGTACGACCCGGCGTGGGAGAAAGACGCCTGCGGGCTTGCCATGGTGGCGACGCTGCGCGGAACGGCCGGCCACGACATCATTCAGCTGGCCCTTGCGGCATTGCGAAACCTTGAACATCGTGGGGCTGTTGGCTCCGACGCAGGTACCGGGGATGGTGCTGGCATTGTCACCCAGATTCCGGATGGGTTCCTTCGTGCCGTGGTCGACTTCGAACTTCCGCATTCCGGTCGCTACGTTGTGGGTTCCGCATTTCTTCCCAACGACGAGGGGGAACGGGCAGAAGCGAAGGCGACAATCGAGTCCATTGCCGCGCGCGAAAATCTGAAGGTCATCGGTTGGCGGGTTGTGCCGGTTCGGGATGAGGAACTCGGGAATCTCGCGCGAGCCGCAAAGCCGTCGATCGAACAACTGTTCCTGGCCGGAGCTGGCGGAGCCGACGGTGTTTCCGGCATCGCGTTGGATCGGCTCGCTTTTCGTCTCCGCAAGCAGGCTGAACGTGAAACAAATGTGTACTTTCCGTCGCTTTCCTGCCGCACCCTTGTCTACAAGGGCATGGTGACAACCCTGCAACTCGAACCGTTCTATCCAGACCTCTCCGACGATCGCTTCGCCTCCCGCCTCGCGCTCGTGCACTCGCGCTACTCCACCAACACTTTCCCGTCCTGGCCGCTCGCCCAACCGTTTCGGGTTATCGCGCACAACGGCGAGATCAACACCGTTCAGGGCAACCGGAACTGGATGCGCGCCAGGCAGTCGCAGCTGGAATCTGAACTGCTCGGCGATATTCCGTCGCTGTTACCGATTGTCACTCCCGGTGGGAGCGACTCGGCATCCTTCGATGAGGTTGTCGAACTTCTGAGTCTTTCCGGAAGGTCGCTTCCGCATTCCGTCATGATGATGATTCCGGAAGCCTACGAAAACCAGACCGATCTGGCGCCGGAGCGCCGAGCGTTCTACGAATACAACTCGGTGCTGATGGAGCCGTGGGATGGTCCGGCCGCCATGGTGTTCACCGACGGAATCCTCGTGGGTGCAACCCTGGACCGCAACGGTTTGCGGCCGGGGCGATTCTTGGTCACCGACGATGGGCTTGTGGTACTTGCAAGCGAGATCGGTGTTCTGGACATCGACCCGTCGACGATTGTTCGAAAGGGCCGACTTCGCCCGGGCAAGATGTTTCTCGTTGACACTGAGGCCGGAAGGCTCATCGAAGACAACGAGATCAAGGACTCGCTTGCAGCACAGAAGCCGTGGGAGTCGTGGCTACTCAAGGGCCGAATCAATCTGAAAGACCTGCCAGAGCGTGAACACATTGTGCACACGCCTGCCTCCGTCGCGCGGCGCCAGCGCACCTTCGGTTACACCGAGGAGGAGGTGCGCATTCTGATTGCTCCGATGGCGCAGAACGGTGCTGAGCCGCTCGGTGCGATGGGAACTGACACGCCAATAGCGGTGCTTTCGGATCGGCCACGACTGCTTTTCGACTACTTCACCCAACAGTTCGCGCAGGTCACCAACCCACCGCTGGACAGCATTCGTGAAGAGGTTGTCACGTCGATGAAGCTCGCGTTAGGACCGGAACTCAACCTGCTCACTGCGACCCCTGAGCACGCTTACCAGGTGGTTTTGGACTTCCCGGTGATCAACAACGACGAATTGGCGAAGATCCAGCACATTGATGCATCGCCTGGAAGCAGCACGACGACCACCATCCGCGGACTGTACCGGTTCGACGAAGGACCGGACGCCTTGGATCGCCGACTGGATGTCATTTGCGACGAAGTCGATGCGGCTATTGCCCGCGGCGCCAAATATCTGGTGTTGTCCGATCGCGACTCCAACAAGGATCTCGCTCCCATCCCCTCACTGCTCATGCTCTCGCGTGTTCACCACCACCTGATTCGGCGGGAGAACCGTCTGAAAGTCGGGCTCATCGTCGAAGCCGGAGACGTTCGCGAAGTGCATCACATCGCCATGCTTGTCGGCTACGGTGCCTCCGCGATCAACCCCTATCTCGCGATGGAGAGCGCAGAGGAACTGGTGCGCAGCGGCGTCATCACGACGGTGCCGCCGGAGCAGGCTGTCGCCAACATCATCACCGCGTTGGGCAAGGGCGTCCTGAAGATCATGTCCAAGATGGGCATCTCGGTCGTGTCGTCCTACGCGGGCGCCCAGGCGTTTGAGGCGGTCGGACTCGATCAGGCGTTCGTCGATCAGTACTTCACCGGAACAACCAGCAAACTCGGTGGCGTTGGGATCGACACGATTGCCGCAGAGAATCTGGCGCGGCACCGCAGCGCTTATCCGGATGAGGCGGCAAGCACCGTCCACGAGCGCCTGCCAAATGGTGGCGAGTACCAGTGGCGGCGCGGTGGGCCTCCCCACCTGTTCAATCCGGACACCGTATTCCGGTTGCAGCACGCGACCAGGTCCCGCCGCTTCGACATCTTCCGTGAGTACACGAAACTTGTCGATGACCAGGCGCACAATCTGATGACCTTGCGTGGTTTGTTCCGGTTGAAAGACGGCGAACGACCGCCAGTACCACTCGATGAGGTCGAACCAATTTCGACCATCATCAAACGCTTCTCCACCGGTGCGATGAGTTACGGCTCGATCAGTGAGGAAGCGCACGAAACCCTCGCCATTGCGATGAACAGCCTCGGGGCACGCAGCAACACAGGCGAGGGTGGCGAAACTGTGGAACGACTTCTGGACCCAAAACGGCGCAGCGCCATCAAACAGGTGGCGTCAGCGAGATTCGGTGTCACGAGCCTGTACCTGAGCAACGCAACAGACATTCAAATCAAAATGGCTCAGGGCGCAAAGCCGGGGGAGGGCGGCCAGTTGCCGCCCACCAAGGTGTATCCGTGGATCGCCAGAACCCGACATGCAACGGCCGGAGTCGGATTAATCTCGCCTCCGCCACACCACGACATCTACTCGATTGAGGACCTCAAACAGCTGATCTTTGATTTGAAGCGGGCGAACCCGGTGGCACGGATCCACGTGAAGCTGGTCAGCGAGTCAGGGATTGGGGCTGTCGCCGCGGGCGTCGCGAAGGCTCTCGCCGACGTGATCCTGGTGTCAGGGCATGACGGTGGAACCGGTGCGAGCCCGTTGAGTTCGCTCAAACATGCTGGAACCCCCTGGGAACTTGGACTTGCCGAAACGCAGCAGACGCTCATGCTCAACGGCATGCGCGACCGGGTCGTCGTTCAGGTCGACGGGCAAATGAAAACCGGGCGCGACGTCATCATTGCGGCGATGCTTGGTGCGGAAGAATATGGCTTCGCCACGGCGCCGCTTGTTGTCTCCGGATGCATCATGATGCGGGTGTGCCACCTTGACACCTGCCCGGTCGGCGTCGCAACGCAGAACCCGGAACTTCGCGCACGGTTCAGTGGTAAACCTGAATTCGTGGTCAACTTCTTCGAGTTCCTGGCCGAAGAGGTGCGTGAGTATCTCGCACGGCTGGGTTTTCGCACCATGGATGAACTCATTGGCCACCGCGAGCTTCTGGACGTCGATCTGGCGGTGAAGCATTGGAAAGCCGACGGCCTCGACCTGGCGCCAATTCTTTCCGCATCACCATTGCCCGCCGACGCGCCGCAACGAAACCTGCGCCAACAAGACCACGAACTCGACAAACACTTCGACCGCCAGCTGATCAGTGTCGCCTCCGGCGTACTGGAGAACCTCGAACCGCTCGTCCTCGACTTGCCGGTACGAAACACCGATCGTGCCGTCGGCACCATGCTTGGACATGAAGTAACGCTAAAACACGGTGAAGACGGCCTTCCGCCCGGAAGCATCGATATCACCCTGCACGGTACGGCAGGGCAATCGCTTGGCGCGTTCCTCCCGCGCGGAATCATCCTTCGCCTGGAGGGTGACGCAAACGACTACGTCGGAAAAGGCCTTTCCGGAGGTGACATCGTTGTGCGCCCGCACCGCGACAGTGTCTACCAGGCCGAACGCAATGTGATTGCGGGAAACGTCATCGGCTATGGCGCAACAGGGGGAACACTGCACATCAGCGGAATCGTCGGCGAACGATTCCTGGTGCGCAACTCCGGTGCTGTCGCGGTTGTTGAAGGGGTCGGAGACCACGCATTGGAGTACATGACCGGAGGCACAGCGGTCATTCTCGGCGCGACAGGGCGAAACCTCGGGGCTGGAATGTCCGGAGGGGTCGCCTATATTTACCGGCTAAACCCTGACCGGGTCAACGGGGCAGCACTGCGCTCCGGTGAGCTGACCCTTGACAGCCTGGACAGAGCCGACATCGAACTGTTGAGAAGTCTGCTCGAACGTCACGTCGAGTGCACGGGCTCCACGCTCGCGGAGCGGATGCTGGCAGACTTCGACACAACTGCATCCGACTTTGTCAAGGTTCTTCCGCGGGACTACGCAGCAGTTCTCGCAACACGGGCAACCGCACTCGAGGAAGGGCTCGACCCTGACGGCGACGTTGTCTGGACCAGAATCATGGAGGTGACCGGTGGCTGATCCCAAAGGATTTTTGACGACGCGCTCGCGCGAATTGCCCGCCCGACGCCCGGTCGCGATCCGCCTGATGGACTGGAAAGAAGTGTACGAGGCCGGTGACAGTGCCGTTCTAAAGCGCCAGGCGGGACGCTGCATGGATTGCGGCATCCCTTTCTGCCACCAGGGTTGCCCACTGGGCAACCTCATTCCAGAATGGAACGACCTGATTCGACGCGGCGATGGTCGAGAGGCAAGCGATCGACTTCATGCCACCAACAATTTTCCGGAGTTCACCGGCCGTTTGTGCCCTGCACCGTGCGAAAGCTCCTGCGTTCTCGGCATTAGCCAGGAACCGGTCACCATCAAGCTCGTCGAGCAGTCGATCATCGACCAGGCCTGGGCGAACGATTGGGTAAAACCGCATCCGCCGGAAAGGCTGACCGGTAAGACTGTCGCTGTCGTCGGTTCCGGCCCGGCCGGACTTGCGGCAGCACAACAACTGACCCGCGCAGGCCACACCGTTGCGGTCTTCGAACGTGACGACCGTATCGGCGGATTGCTCCGCTATGGCATCCCGGATTTCAAGCTTGAAAAGAAGCACATTGAGGGCCGGCTCAAGCAAATGCAGGCCGAGGGAACCCGTTTTCGTGCCGGAGTGAACATCGGTGTTGACATCAGTTGGAGCGATCTGCGGTCACGTTACGACGCGGTCATCATTGCGACGGGTGCTCTGGAGTCGCGCGATCTTCCGGTGCCAGGCCGCGATTTGGCCGGCGTTCACTTCGCGATGGAATACCTGGTGCAGCAAAACCGGGTCGGCGCCGGGGATGCCGTGTCAAACCAGATCAGCGCCGAAGGCCGTCACGTGGTGATTCTCGGCGGCG
>JBDSZO010000337.1:0-5478 GCA_039925105.1 Terrimesophilobacter sp.
ATGCCGCATCCTTCGGCCTCATCGAAAACCGCAGCCAAAACATGGTGTTCGGCGAATTCGGCGGAAAGTTCGCCAAAGCCGCTGCCGCACCGTGGCTCCAGGCACCGGATGTGCGCGACGCAGAACCGGGCTCACGCGCGGACGCCTCCCCCACAGCCGGCATCGACGTGTACGCGTGGCCGCACAACGAAACCTCCACCGGAGTCATGGCGCCGGTGACGCGCATCAACGGCGACACCGACGCACTCACCGTCATCGACGCGACGAGCGCGGCCGGCGGCATCCAGTTCGACGCCAGCGAAACCGACGTCTACTACTTCGCACCGCAGAAAAACTTCGCCTCCGACGGCGGACTCTGGTTCGCCCTCTTCTCCCCCTCCGCCATCGAACGGGTCGAGCGGATCGCCGCAAGCGACCGGTACATCCCCGAATTTCTGAGCCTCAAGAACGCGGTCGACAACTCACGCCTCAACCAGACGCTCAACACCCCAGCCCTCACCACCCTGCTGCTACTCGAAAACCAACTCGACTGGATCAACGGCAACGGCGGACTTGCCTGGGCGGATGCGCGAACGCGCGAATCGTCGTCGGTGCTCTACGACTGGGCATCCGGAGTCGACTACGCGACCCCGTTCGTCGCCGAACCCGCCGACCAATCGCAGGTTGTTGTCACCATCGACTTTGACGACGCGATCGACGCGTCCGCGATTGCGAAAACGTTGCGGGCCAACGGTGTTGTCGACACCGAGCCGTACCGCAAACTCGGACGCAACCAGCTGCGCATCGCCACGTTCACCGCCATCGAACCGGATGATGTGCGTGCACTCGTCAACTGCATCGAGTATGCGGTGGAGAACCGCGACTGAGTTTGTGCCACAAGGTTTCGATACGCCGCTATGCGGCTACTCAACCAACGGAACTCAACTCCCGCCCGCCGGTTGAGTAGGTCGCGCAGCGACCGTATCGAAACCACACCACGCACAACCCGGTTTCGATACGCCGCTCCGCGGCTACTCAACCAGCGGACTTTGTGCGGGCCGCAGGCACGCGTATCGAAACCAACGGAACAGAACCGCGCCGGTACTCTGTAACTATGCGACTGTGGCTCAAAGACTCCGAACGTCGCCCAGACCCTGAGCCGGTCAAAACGGATGACCGCAAAGCGGTACTCGTCGGGCTAGCCCTCTGGCTGGTCGGCCTCGTCGTCGTCCTTCTGCTTCTTGCCCCGCTGATTGCTGCGGGCTTTGGTGACTGGTTCTGGACCTGCGTCGCCGGACTCGGCGTCGGAATCGTCGGACTCCTGGCCACCAGTCACCGCCGCAAGCTCTGACTCGTCCAGCGAATCAATGTCGACGCCGTCGACGTCCCCGCTGTGCAACCGGGCATGCTCGTCATCATCATCATCATCATCGTCATCGTCATCGAAGTCGTCGTCGTCAGCCTCATCGCTGTCGTCGTCATCGTCGTCAATGTCGTCGTCATCGTCATCATCGTCATCGTCGTCGTCATCGTCAGCGACACCCTCGAGTGCGTCCGCCTCAGCCTGCCCAGCGGCCGCCAACTCCGCCTGAGCTTCCTTATACTCGGCCAGACGATCCGCCCACGGCACCCAGTCCGGCGACAACAGCGCGCCGTCACCCGGCGTCAACGACGCTTCAAGCACAGTCGCACCCTCTGCCGCGTCAACATCACCCAGACTCACCGTCCAGCGCCAGCCCGCATACGCTGCAACAGCCGTTTCGAAGTACAGCGTCACAACGCTGCCATCCTCGATGATCGAACCAGCAGGTTCGCCGATCGTCTCCTCGGTCGTCATGTCGAGAATCGCATCGCGACCCAACGCGAACAGTTCCGGCGTCACCTCGATCGTCGGCGGCGTCGACGGCTTAGGCATCCAGCTCTTCCGCAACCTTACGCAGCATGGCAGCAACCTTCTTGCTGTGGCTCGAATCCGGGTAACGGCCACGCTTCAGGTTCGTGCCGATGCCGTCAAGAAGCTTCACCAGGTCCTCAACGATCACGGCCATGTCATCCGCAGGCTTACGGTTCAACTTGGCCATGGTCGGCCGGGCCTCCAGCACCCGCACCGACAGCGCCTGCGCGCCGCGCTTACCGTCAGCAATACCGAACTCGAGCTTCGTACCAGCCTTAATCGTCACACCCTCCGGAACGGCCGAGGCGTGCAGAAAAACCTCCTGGCCGTCATCAGAACTGATGAAGCCGAAGCCCTTCTCGTCGTCATAAAACTTGACCTTGCCGGTAGGCATGGCGTACCTCTTTCTTAGGCCAAACGCGGTGACCGTGCGCACCATCATCAGCACCCTTAGCCTACGGGCATTCCGCCGGTGCGTATCCTTGAGAGTGTGAGCAAGAACCCTACGCCGTCAAAGGCCCCCGCAAGCATCAATCGTATCGAACGGATGCTGGCCTTCATGCTCATCGCACTCATCGCCATCTCGCTCCTCTGCTTCGTCGCCGTCATCGCCGGAACGTCCCTCGGCGTCGGCAACAACGACGGCTTCAGCCACGGAGTTTGGCCGGCCGTATTCATGGTTCCGTACCTCGGACTACCGCTCGCCTTCCTGATGCTGGTCGGGTTGCTGGTCTCCAACGGCATCCGCCGCCAGCGTGCAGCAACCCGCGGAAACCGCTGAAGCAGAACGGATGACTGACACCCTCGCACTGGCAACACTGCTCCGCAGCACGGATGACGAAACCCTCGTCGCCCGGCTAAACAACCGGGAATTCACGGTGGCGGGAATCCGCGACTTCTTCGACCTCGCCGACGCGCTCCTCGACGCGGACTCAATCCAGGGGTGCCTTGCGCTACTCGACCGACCAACCCTGAGTGCGCTCTGGCGGTTGGCGAATACCGCAGTAAACTCCGATTCCAACGTCGAGACCGGCACCCTGGATCTGTTGCGTCAAATGCTTTTCCTCGACGCCAGCGACACCGTGCTGGCCTCTGTCGCCGAACAGCTGAACCGGTGGCCAAGTCTCGGACTGCCAGACCCCTCAGAACTCGGCACGCCATTTCCCGCACCGGATTTTGCCCACACCACCAACACCGAATCCGTCGACCACATCGCGGCAGAGCGGGCTTTTGCAGCGACAACCGCGATCGCCGAACTACTCTTCGACCTGCGCAGGCAGCCCGCACGGCTGCTCGCGCGTGGAGAGCTCGGAGTGCCAGAAACCCGCCGGCTCGCCGAAGCGATGGCCGTCGACGACACCGCCGTTGCGACACTCATCAACGCCGCCGAGCGTGCCGGTTTGGTGAAGCGCGAAAACGCGAGACTGATTCCGGCACACGAGCAAGAAAACTGGCTGTCTGGAACCGCAAGCAAAAGATGGCTCGACCTGGTCGCCGGTTGGGCGCACGAACTGCCCGCCGCCATCAGCGAGCATCTCGCCCGCCACAGTGACGTGCACTCCGTTTCGGTGCTACTCGACTGGGTCGTCTGGCTGTATCCGGGCGGTGGCGAAAAGTTTCGCAACCAGCTCGGCGAGCGTCTTGCCGAAGCGCAACAACTCGGCATCACCGCCAACACCGGAGGGAGTACCGCGGGCACACTAAGCTCCGCCGGCGCCGCAATGATCGGCGGGGACCGCGCACGCGCATCCGAACTGCTCGCCCCACACCTGCCGGAACCGGTGCACGCGCTCTACCTGCAGCACGACCTCACCATGGTCGCCCCAGGCCCGCTCGACGCTGCCATCGATGCGCGGCTGCGCTCCCTCGCGGATGCTGAGGGGCCCGCACTGGCCTCACGCTTCCGCCTGTCTGCTGCAAGCATCGACCGAGCGCTCACCGACGGGGAAACCGCAGAGTCGCTTCTCGAGTTCCTGACCGGTGTCTCCATCACGCCCATCCCGCAGCCCGTCATCTACCTCGTGCAAGAAACCGCGCAGCGTCACGGTCGGATGCGTGTCGGGGCTGTCCGCCCAGCAACACCGGAAGTGGCGAGCTACATCCGGTCCGACGACTCCGCAATTCTCGGGGCCGTCCTCGTCGACAGCCGCCTCGTCGTACTTGGGTTGACCGCGCGCAGCGTCACCGAAATCGTCAGCCGCCGCGACCCTGACCAGGTGTATTGGGCACTCGTCGAAGCGCGCTACCCGGTCGCGGCCGAGAATGCGTCAGGGACGGTAATCACCATGGTGCGCCACGACCCACCGCCCGCGCCCGCGCCCACCATCAACAAGGTGGCGAAGCTCGTCGAAAAGCTGCGGCTGGCGGAGGGCGGGTCCAACGCCAACACCGCCCAAGCCTGGCTGGCGCGCCAACTTGAGTCGGCAATCCGGTCCCGCAGCACCGTCACAGTGAGCGTGCGGATGCCGAACGGCACCATCGTCGATCACAGCCTCGAGCCCGCAAGCGTTTCCGGCGGACGGCTGCGGGCGAAAGACCCGGTATCCGAAATCGAACGAACCCTGCCGCTCTCCAGCATCGCCGCCATCACAACCAGATGACACTCCTGGCGGCCGAGACGGCCACCAGCGCTGGCGTCGCCGCGAAGGCCAGAAATGGCCTTCGCCCTGAGCTCCAGCGCGCCTAGACTTGAAAGTTATGTCTGACGGCCCCCTCATCGTCCAAAGCGACCGCACCGTGTTGCTCGAAGTTGCGCACCCGGATGCCGAGGATGCCCGCCACGACCTGGCCGTCTTCGCCGAGCTGGAGCGCGCTCCAGAGCACATCCACTCCTACCGGATAACCCGCCTCGGCCTGTGGAATGCACGCGCTGCCGGACACAGTGCCGAAGACATGCTGGCGACGCTGGAGCGCTATTCACGGTTCCCCATCCCGCAGTCGGTGAGCGTCGACATCCGCGAGACCGTGAACCGCTACGGCCGGCTCGTCATCGAGCGAACCGACGATGGCGCGCTGCAGCTCGTGTCAACGGATGCCGCGGTGCTGGCTGAAATCGCTGGCGCCAAGCGCATCGCACCGCTGCTCACGGAGCGCATCGCCGCCGACCGATTCCAGGTGGCAGCCTGGGCGCGCGGGCAACTCAAGCAGGAACTGGTCAAGCTGGGCTGGCCCGCAGAAGACCTCGCCGGATACACGCCCGGTGCGCCACACCCGATCGACCTCGACACCACAGAGTGGCACCTGCGCGCGTACCAGCAGCAGGCGATCGACAACTTTTTCGAGGGCGGGTCGGGGGTCATCGTGCTGCCCTGTGGCGCCGGGAAAACGCTTGTCGGGGCCGGGGCGATGGCGCAGGCGAAGACCACGACGCTCGTGCTCGTCACGAACACCGTGTCGGCCAGGCAGTGGCGCAGCGAACTTCTGCGGCGCACCTCACTCACGGAGTCAGAGATTGGCGAGTACTCGGGCCAGGTGAAAGAGATCCGGCCGGTGACGATCGCCACCTACCAAATCCTGACGGCGAAGCGGAAGGGTGAGTATGCGCACCTTTCGGTGCTGGATGCCATGGATTGGGGCCTCGTCATTTACGACGAGGTGCACCTGCT
>JBDSZO010000338.1:0-2180 GCA_039925105.1 Terrimesophilobacter sp.
GATCATGGTCGGGCCGCCACCACTGCGTGCGCGTTCGAGCGCCTCGGTGACCACCGCGTAGACCGCGGCAATGTCATTGCCGTCCACGTGGTAGCCGGGCATCCCGTAGCCCACCGCTTTGTCGGCGAGCATGCGCGCCCTGGTCTGCTTCGCGATCGGCACGCTGATCGCGAACTGGTTGTTCTGGATGATGAAGACAGTGGGCGTCTGCCACACGCCGGCAAAGTTGAAACCTTCATGGGCGTCCCCTTCGCTCGTGGCACCGTCCCCGATGAAGGCAACGGTGGCAATCGGGTCGCCCTTCAGTTTCGCAGCCATGGCAAACCCCACGGCGTGCAAAATCTGCGTGGCCAGCGGTGTCGCCTGCGGTGCGATGCGGTGTTCTTTCGGATTCCATCCCGAATGCCAGTCCCCGCGGAATCCGGAAAGCAGCTCCGCTGTAACGACGCCGCGAGTACCCACAGCGATGCTGTCACGGTAGGTGGGGAACAGCCAATCTGTTTCCTGCATGGCCATCACGGTGCCGATCTCGCTTGCTTCCTGGCCCCGGGCAGATGGATAGGTGGAAAGCCGCCCCTGGCGTGTGAGCGCTGTGACCTGGGTTTCCCAACGTCGAGCTATTACCATGCGCCGGTACAGTTCCTTGAGCATGTCGATATCGGGAAGCTTGTAGCCGCGCCGTTGCTTTTCGGGCACGGCTTTTCCACCGGCGTCGATCAGGGTGAAGGCTTCCGCGTCAGGCAGGACCGCGGGTGCGCGGGACTCTTCGGTGAGGCTCATGCATCAATGGTGCGCCCGCAGACGGGTGCTTCTGGACTAGTTTTCGGCAATCGGCACGCTTGGCCTCTCCTGGCGAGCCACCGAGGACATTCGTCCCGAAAAATAAGCCTAAAGCTGCCAGCTGTCCGTCGACAATTCTGGTGCCGTACCGGCTCTTTCCTCCAGAACCATGTACGACCGCGTGGACGAAACCCCCGGCATTTGGTGGATACGACGCAAAATTGTCTCCGACAACGCCTCATTGTCTGGTGCGCTCACCGTCAACAGGATGTCGATGTCGCCACTGAGTGCCTGCGCTTTCTCCACAAAGGGGAGTGCTGCCAACGCTTCAGACACTGTCGGCCAGTCCGCATCCACCTTCACGATGACAATCGCGGTAATGCCGAGGCCGAGCGCTTCGCGGTCCACCGTCGCGGTGAAGCCGGTGATGACCTTGTGCTCGATCAGTTTCGCCAGGCGGGTATGCGCTGCCGTTCGGGAAATGTGCACGCGTTCCGCCAGCGCGCGAATGGAGAGGCGGGCATCCTGACCAAGTTCGGCAATGATGCGACGATCGATGCTGTCGATCGAGAAGTTCTTCGACGTCACCAGCACCCTTCCTCGATCATCTGCGGTTGAGCCAATGGTACCGGCCGTCGACACACGCATCGGTAGACTTGGTGTCCGTGACGACCCGCCTCTCCCAACTCTTTGTTCGCACCCTCCGCGAAGACCCCTCAGACGCCGAAGTGGACAGCCACCGGCTTTTGGTTCGCGCCGGCTACATCCGTCGACAGGCTCCCGGAATTTTCGCCTGGCTGCCCCTCGGCCTCAAAGTGCGCCGCCGGATCGAACAGGTTGTGCGTGAGGAGATGGCGTCGATCGGTGGGCAGGAAGTGCACTTTCCCGCCCTTCTGCCGCGCGAACCGTACGAATTGTCCGGGCGCTGGACAGAATACGGCGACGGGATTTTTCGCCTCAAGGACCGTAAGCAGGCAGACTACCTGCTCGCGCCAACCCACGAAGAAGTCTTCACGCTCCTCGTCAAGGACCTGTACTCCAGCTATAAAGACCTGCCGCTGGTGATCTACCAGATACAGGACAAGTACCGTGACGAGGCGCGACCTCGCGCTGGCCTTCTGCGCGGGCGCGAGTTCAGCATGAAAGATGCCTACTCGTTCGACTACACGGATGCTGGGCTCGACAAGTCGTACCAGGATCAGCGTGACGCCTACGAGCGCATTTTCACCAGACTTGGCCTTGAGTACGTGATCGTCAAGGCGGATGCTGGTGCCATGGGTGGCAGCAGAAGCGAAGAGTTCCTGCACCCGACACCGGTCGGCGAGGACACCTTTGTGCGCACGGCAGGCGGTTACGCGGCAAACGTTGAGGCCTTCACGACAGTTCCGCCAGAGCCACGC
>JBDSZO010000339.1:0-7829 GCA_039925105.1 Terrimesophilobacter sp.
CGGCAGCGCTGCTCGCTGGCTTGCCGCGGTCTGTACCCGGCTACTCGATTGACCGGATGTGCGCTGGTGCGATGACATCGGTGACGACAACCGCTGCGGCGATCGGTTTCGGCATGTACGACATTGCGCTTGCCGGTGGTGTCGAGCACATGGGTCACCACCCGATGGGGTCCGGAGTTGACCCAAATCCGCGATTAATTGCAGAAAAGCTGGTGAGCACTGACGCACTCAGCATGGGGGCGACGGCCGAACGCATCCATGACCGCTTCCCGCACCTCACGAAGGAGCGCTCAGACCGCTTCGCCATGAACAGCCAGCACAAGCTTGCTGCGGCGTACGAGATGAACAAGATTCAACCGGACCTGATTCCTGTGGCCATCAAAACTGCGGAGGGCTGGGGCCTTGCGACGCGGGATGAGGCCCCACGGCCGGAAACGACCATGGAAGGGCTTGCCGCACTCAAGACGCCGTTCCGTCCGCACGGACGCATCACGGCAGGCAATTCGTCAGGGCTCAATGACGGGGCAACGGTGAGTCTGATCGCCAGTGCCGACGCTGCGAAAGAATTCGGTCTCAGCGTCAAGATGCGCATGGTCAGCTTCGCCTTCATGGGGGTTGAACCGGAAATCATGGGCATCGGTCCGATTCCATCAACCGAGAAGGCTCTGCGCAAAGTAGGGATGTCCATCGACGACATCGGCCTCTTTGAACTCAATGAGGCTTTTGCCGTGCAAGTGCTGTCATTCCTGGACCATTTCGGCATCGCCGATGACGACCCGCGGGTGAACCTGTGGGGCGGTGCGATTGCCGTTGGTCACCCACTTGCATCGTCAGGTGTTCGGCTCATGATTCAGCTCGCACGCCAGTTTGAGGAACACCCCGAGGTTCGTTTTGGTCTCACGGCAATGTGCGTCGGACTGGGAATGGGCGGAACCGTCATCTGGGAGAACCCGCACTACAGCGGTGGCAAAAACAAGGGAGGCAAAAAGTAATGTCTGACCAGTTCGAGGAACTTCTCGCCCTGTCCGCTGACGAGGTTGTCACCCACTCGTACGTGCAGGATATCCCCCTCTCCGGTGGCAAAACTCTTGCCCTGGTCACGCTCGACAACGGCCGAGACCACACCAGACCGAACACTCTGGGACCGCTGAGTTTGAAGGAGTACGCCGAGACCCTTGCCAGGCT
This sequence comes from Terrimesophilobacter sp., assembly GCA_039925105.1. GTDB lineage: Bacteria > Actinomycetota > Actinomycetes > Actinomycetales > Microbacteriaceae > Terrimesophilobacter. The sequence continues at coordinate 1,186 of JBDSZO010000339.1, forward strand.
CAAGGATCGTGCGACGAGAGGCGAGATCGCTGGCGTCGCGGTGACCGGAAAACAGTACATTCTTGCTGCGGGAGCAGACCTCAGCAAAGCCGGCGACATCCCAAACCTTGCGATCGCGAAGCAGCTTGCCCAGCAGGGCCACGCCGCGCTCGGGGCGCTGCACGACATGGGTGTCCCCTCGTTCGTGTTCATCAACGGGCTCGCGCTTGGCGGCGGCGTGGAAGTCGCCCTCAACGCGGACTACCGCACCTTCGACAGCTCGATTCCTGCGCTCGCACTGCCAGAAGTTTTCCTTGGAATACTTCCTGGCTGGGGTGGCGCATGGTTGCTGCCGAACCTGATCGGCATTGAGAACGCACTCAAGGTCATCATTGAAAACCCGCTCAAAAACAATCGCACCCTCAAAGCGAACGAGGTGCTGGAATTGGGCATCGCCGACGCGATGTTTTCCCCGGCGAACTTCCTCGAGGACTCGATCCGCTGGGCGGATGGCGTCATTGCAGGAACCACGAAAGTGAAGCGGCCGAATGCTCCCGGCAAGATCGAGCGCGCCGTCAAGTGGGACGTCGCTGTCGGCATTGCGAAGAAGATGCTGCAGAGGCGCATTGGCACGGTCGCCAAGTCGCCGTACGCCGCGCTGGAACTGATCAAGGCGGCAAAGAACACCGACCGTGCAACAGGGTTTGCCGCCGAGGATGAGGCTCTCGCGAACCTGATCACCGGTGACCAGTTCCGCGCCAGCATCTACGCGTTCAATCTCGTGCAAAAGCGTGCCAAGAAGCCTGCCGGTGCTCCGGACAAAGAGCTCGCGAAGCCGATCACCAAGGTTGGCGTCGTTGGGGCCGGCCTCATGGCCAGCCAGTTCGCGTTGCTGTTCGTGCGCCGGCTCACGGTGCCGGTCGTCATCACCGACCTGGATCAGGCTCACGTTGACAAGGGGCTCGACTACATTCGCACCGAGATCGATACGCTGCTGGAGAAGAAGAGAATCTCCCCCGATGAGTCCAACCGGTTGAAGGCGCTCGTCACCGGGACGACCGACAAGGCCGATTTTGCCGACTGCGACTGGGTTATCGAGGCCGTGTTCGAGGAGTTGGGGATCAAACAGGATGTCTTCGCCGAGATCGAAAAACACGTCTCGGACACGGCCGTTCTTGCGACAAACACCTCGTCGCTGTCGGTCGAACAGATTGGTGCAAAGCTAGCTCATCCGGAGCGCTTGGTCGGTTTCCACTTCTTCAATCCGGTTGCCGTCATGCCGCTCGTTGAGGTCGTCAAGACCCCGCTCACGGATGACGCAACACTGAGCACGGCGATGGTGGCCGCGAAGTCCCTGTACAAGAATGCGGTAATTACCTCCGATACTCCCGGGTTCGTGGTCAACCGCATTCTGGCCAAGCTGCTCGGAGAAGCCATGCACGCCGTGGACACCGGCACGCCGTTCGAGGTCGTGAACGACTCAATCAAGCCGTTTGGGTTACCGATGACAGCTTTCGAACTGCTGGAATTGGTTGGACTCAAGGTCGGCGCTCACGTTCTCGACACGCATCATGCCGCATTCCCGGACAGATTCTTCGAAAGCACCAACCTGCACAAACTCGCCGACCATGGTCGCATTTTCGACCGCGACGCGAAGGGCAAGATCACCGGCTTCGACAGGAAGGCCGTCGAGATTGTGTCGGGGGGTACGAGCCCAATGACTGGCGAGGCAATCCTTCGCCGGGTTGAGGACGGCCTTGCCGACGAGATCCACCGCATGCTTCAGGACGGCGTGGTGTCCGCCGCAGAAGACATTGACCTGTGCCTGATTCTTGGTGCGGGGTGGCCGTTTCAGATGGGCGGCGCAACGCCCTATCTGGATCGGGTCGGCGCGTCAGAACGCGCGTTCGGCGACACTTTCCACCACCCGCCGATCCGTGGCGTCAACTAGCGCGGGCTAGTCGCGCTGGGTCATCGAGGTGACGTTGTCGGAATCCGGGAGTGCCCGCGCGGCCGGAATTCGGGTTCCCATGACCTGAGCGACAACGTCGCGCGCGATAGTTTTTGCGGTAAGCCCGACACTGTCGAGGATTTCGTCTCGGCTGCCATGGCCGAGGAATTCGTCAGGCAGGCCAAGCTCGGTCACGGCAGTGTCCACGCTGGCTGCCCGCAGATCCTGGCGGATCCTGGTTCCAATTCCGCCTACCCGAACACCGTCTTCGATACTGACAACGAGTCGGTGGCGACGGGCGAGGTCAATAACCCCTTGCGGCACTGGGACCACCCAGCGCGGGTCGACCACCGTGGCGCCGATACCCTGCGCGGCCAGCCGTTCAGCGACCTGCAAACTCAGTTTTGCCATTCCGCCGACAGACACGATGAGCACATCCTGATGTGCTGCCTCGCGCAGTACGTCGACGCCGTCTTCGGTGCGGCGAACCGCATCGAATTCCCCGTCGACGGCGCCTTTCGGAAAACGTAGAACCGTCGGAGCATCATCGACAGCCACCGCTTCGCCAAGTTCTTCGCGAAGTCTTGGGGCGTCCCTTGGCGCAGCGATGCGGATACCTGGAACGACCTGAAGGATCGCGAGATCCCACATCCCGTGATGACTTGGCCCATCCGGTCCGGTGACTCCAGCCCGGTCAAGAACGAAGGTGACGCCGGCGCGATGCAAGGCGACATCCATCAACACCTGGTCGAAGGCCCGGTTCATGAACGTCGCGTAGAGGGCGACGACCGGATGAAGTCCACCGAAGGCGAGGCCCGCGGCGGTCGTGACCGCATGCTGTTCGGCGATTCCGACGTCGAACACCCGATCCGGGTGGTGCGCTGCCAATGCGTGCAATCCGGTAGGGCGCAACATCGCTGCGGTAATGCCGACGATTTTCTTGTTGTTATCGGCAAGACGAACCAGCTCATCCGAGAAGACTGATGTCCAGGATGCCCGGTCGGAGACGGAAAGCGCCTCACCGGTGTCGGGGTCAATTTGCCCGACAGCATGGAACTGGTCGGCCTTGTCGTGAACGGCGGGCTCAAAACCCATCCCCTTCTGGGTGATGGCGTGGACGATCACGGGCGCACCGTAGTCTCTGGCCTGGCGAAGTGCTTCCTCCATCGCCTGAAGGTCGTGACCGTCGACCGGGCCGATGTACTTGATGTCGAGGTTGGAGTACAGTCCGTCGTTGTTCCAGAACCGGTTCAGGAAGCCGTGAGCACCTGCCCGGACGCCGCGGTACAGCGCCCGACCTCCCGGCCCAAGATGGTCGAACATCCTCGCGGAGGAGACGTGCAGACGTCGGTACGACTTCCTGGTCCTGATTTTGTTCAGGTAGTGCGCCATCCCGCCGATCGTCGGAGCGTAGGATCTCCCGTTGTCGTTGACAATGATCACGAGCTTTCGCGAGTTGTCGTCGCTGATGTTGTTGAGTGCCTCCCAGGTCATTCCCCCGGTGAGCGCCCCGTCGCCGACGACCGCGACAACGTGCCGGTCGACCTGACCGGTCATGTCGAACGCCTTCGAAATGCCATCAGCCCAACTGAGCGAGCTCGATGCGTGTGAATTCTCCACGACATCGTGAACTGATTCCGACCGTTGCGGGTATCCGGCAAGGCCACCGCGTTGCCGAAGTCCTGCAAAGTCTTGCCGACCGGTGAGCAGCTTGTGCACATACGACTGGTGTCCGGTGTCGAAAACTATGGGATCTTTTGGCGAATCGAAAACCCGGTGAATGGCGAGGGTGAGTTCGACAACGCCAAGGTTTGGGCCAAGGTGTCCCCCGGTTTTCGAGACCTCGCGGATCAGGAACGCGCGAATCTCTTCGGCAAGCTCAGTGACCTGGTGTTGGCTCAACCGGTCGAGATCCCTCGGCCCGTGAATTCCTTCGAGGATGCCCATTGAATGAGTTTAGGTGGGAACTCTGAGCATTCTGGGTGCTTAAACGAGACTTCTCAGCACATACTGCAGAATGCCACCGTTGCGGTAGTAGTCCGCCTCACCGGGGGTATCGATGCGCACGAGGGCATCGAACTCGACGCGCGATTTGCCGCTCGTCGGGCCGCTCGGGTCTGCAATCACGTGAACCGTCTTCGGTGTCGCGCCGGCGTTGAGGGCGTCAAGGCCAACGATGCTGATGGTCTCTGTACCGTCCAGCCCGAGACTCTTCCAGCTCTCCCCCGCCGGGAACTGCAACGGGACAACGCCCATGCCGATCAGGTTGGAACGGTGAATCCGCTCGAAGCTTTCGGTGATCACTGCCTTCACCCCCAGCAGGCTGGTTCCCTTCGCTGCCCAGTCTCGGCTCGATCCGCTGCCGTACTCTTTGCCGGCCAGGACGACGAGCGGTGTGCCTGTTGCCTGGTAGTTCTGGGAGGCGTCGTAAATGAAGGACTGCGGTGCACCCGGCTTGGTGAAGTCGCGCGTGTATCCGCCCTCGACACCAGCACCGTCGTTCTCGTCCGCGAGCAATTGGTTGCGCAGGCGGATGTTGGCAAAGGTCCCGCGAATCATGACCTCGTGGTTTCCGCGGCGCGAACCATAGGAGTTGAAGTCCTTGCGGTCGATGCTGTGCTCGGTGAGATATTGGCCAGCCGGGCTGTCCGACTTGATACTTCCTGCAGGGCTGATGTGGTCGGTCGTCACCGAGTCGCCGAGGGTCGCGAGAACTCGTGCGCCGGCGATGTCGGAAACCGGGGTCAACTCCATGGTCATTCCGTCGAAGTACGGCGGTTTGCGCACATAGGTGGATGCCTCGTCCCATTCGAACACGTCGCCCGCCGGGGTCGGCAGTGAACGCCAGCGCTCGTCGCCGTCGAAGACGCCCGCGTACTGGGTGGTGAACATTCCGCTGTCGATGGATTCGTCGATCGTCTTCTGGACCTCAGCAGCGTCCGGCCAGATGTCCCTCAGGTAGACGTCTGCGCCCTCGTTGTCCTGGCCGAGAGGTTCGCTTTCGAAATCAAAATCCATCGAGCCGGCAAGAGCGTAAGCGATGACGAGCGGTGGGCTGGCAAGGTAGTTCATCTTGACGTCAGGATTGATGCGACCCTCGAAGTTGCGATTTCCGGAGAGTACAGCTGTCACCGCGAGGTCGTTCTGGTTGACGGCGGCGGAGATTTCGTCCTCGAGCGGCCCGGAGTTGCCGATACAGGTGGTGCAGCCGTATCCGACCAGGTAGAAGCCAAGGTGTTCAAGGTAGGTGTTGAGGCCCGCTTTGGCGTAGTAGTCGGTCACGACCTTGGATCCCGGGGCAAGCGTCGTCTTGACCCACGGCTTCGATCTCAGCCCCTTCAGCGAGGCGTTGCGCGCCAGCAGGCCGGCCGCAAGCATGACGGAGGGGTTTGACGTGTTTGTGCAGGAGGTGATGGCGGCGATCGCTACTGAGCCGTGGTCGACACTGAACTCGCGACCATCCTTCATGGCGACGGCTGCCGGATTCGTGTGTGAGCCGGATACGTAGGCGTCGAGGTCCTTCTCGAACTGGCTCTTTGCCGCCGTGAGTTCTACCCGGTCCTGTGGCCGTTTTGGGCCGGCAATCGACGGAACAACGCTCCCAAGATCGAGTTCGAGGTATTCACTGAAGGAAGGCTCAACGTTCGGATCGTGCCACAGACCCTGCAGCGTGGAATACGCCTCGACGAGTTCGATCTGCTCCTCGCTTCTGCCGGTGAGCCGCAGGTAGTCGAGGGTGACCTGGTCGATCGGGAACATTGCCGCGGTAGAACCGAACTCCGGGCTCATGTTTCCGATGGTGGCGCGGTTGGCCAGCGGCACGGCGGCAACACCGACACCATAGAACTCGACAAACTTTCCCACGACTCCATGCGTGCGCAGCATTTCGGTGATGGTGAGCACGACATCCGTTGCAGTCACGCCCGCCGGAATCGATCCGGAAAGTTTGAAACCGACAACCTTTGGAATCAACATCGACACCGGCTGTCCGAGCATTGCCGCTTCCGCCTCGATGCCGCCGACGCCCCACCCGAGCACGCCGAGTCCGTTGACCATGGTCGTGTGGGAGTCTGTGCCGACCAGGGTGTCCGGATACGCGCTCAGTACGGCATCCGCGGTTCTGGTCATCGTGACCCTGGCAAGGTGCTCGATGTTGACCTGGTGCACGATTCCGGTTCCCGGCGGCACGACCTTGAAATCATCGAACGCACTTTGGCCCCAGCGCAGGAACTGGTAACGCTCTCCATTGCGCTCGTACTCGATGTCGGTGTTGCGCTCGAGCGCGTTCGCCGTGCCGAAAAGGTCAGCAATCACCGAGTGGTCGATGACCATCTCGGCCGGCGCAAGCGGGTTAATCTTTTTCGCGTCGCCACCGAGGGCTGCAACGGCTTCACGCATGGTGGCAAGGTCAACAATGCAGGGAACACCGGTGAAGTCCTGCATGATGACCCGTGCCGGGGTGAACTGAATTTCGGTGTCCGGCACCGCGTCCGGGTCCCAGGAGCCCAACGCGGTGATGTGGGCTTCAGTAACGTTCGTGCCGTCTTCTGTGCGTAGCTGGTTCTCCAGCAGCACCTTGAGGCTGCACGGAAGCTTCTCGTGTCCTGGCACGACATCGATCCGGTACACCCGATAGTCGGTACCGCCAACCGAGAGTGTGTCCTGTGCACCGAAACTGTTCACTGTCGACATGCGCCGTCTCCTCGGTCGTCGT
>JBDSZO010000340.1:0-3010 GCA_039925105.1 Terrimesophilobacter sp.
CGACCAGGCGGTTCGCGGAAGACCAGACGTAGCCTGCAATCGGAATCCAGTCGGTGTCGGACGCGTACCTGTACTCGGGCACGAACCCGATGCTGAGGTCGATGACGTAGGTTCCCGCTGCGCGGTACGCGTGACTTGTTGCGGTGCGGTCGAACTCGTCAAGTCCCAACGCGTGCCAGGTAGCACCCGGCGTTGTCGTCACGCGACTGCTCCCGTCACCGTAGCTCCAGCGGTAGGCCACGGGGGTGAAACGCACAGTTGCTGGCTTGCCCAACAGGTCACCCGTCTTCACCTGTGTGGCGGCTCGAGAGTAAAAGTTGGCATCGAGCCCAACCACCATCCACCCGTCAGGCTGCATGTGATTCGTACCAGGTGTCGGTTTGAACTTGACCAAATCGGAGATTCGGATAAGGTACGCGGTGTAACTATCACGCACGACCGCCGGCGGGGGTGGTGTTGACGGCGGCGCGACGATAGGGATTCCTGCGGCTGGACCTCCCGTTCCCGGCGCCCCGGGGCCCCGGACATCAACCTTTCCAATGATGGTGACCCCGTCGCCATTGTTCTCCGCGCCGATGACAGGAACTGGGCGGCATGACCCGTGAGCAATTTGGGCAGGAGTACATGCGGATTGTGCCGCCGAAGCCGACGCAGTCGAAAACGCGGCAATTGTTAGCGCAATCATGCCAACTATTGACAGAAGTTGTTGCCTGACCATGGCTCACTCCTCGATATAACGAGTTCTGGGTCGGCTGCGGAGTTCGCGTCAAACTCGACTTCCAGCGGGTAACGGTTTGGGCGCGTCGCGGGTGTCACATCAGTTCCTGCTGCGTTCATAATTCGCACGGCTGAAACGTCAACGCATAAATAGACGACAACAACTGATTTGCCACCCGCAATGTCGTCATAGCGTTGCAATGACACTGTGTCGAACTGTGAGCTCCCGACACTTGAATCGTCGGGCTCGGACCATTGCTTGAATCCGTCCAACTCGTGAACTAGTTGATTCGATGTAACAAACTTCGCGATTCGATCAGGACTCTTGCCGCCATCCGCAGTGATTTGATCCGAGACCTCGAGATACTTCGCGTAGGCGGCGGTCGCAGCGGCGAGCGCATCCTCGTCCGAGGCGAATACCGGGGTCGAACTTGGTACGGGCTCCGGCGTGACACTTGGCGGGGTCGGAGTGCACCCGGCAAGCACTAGCACTGCCGCCATCACGATGGCAGGCAGCATCCGAAACCTCATGCAGGCAATCTAAGGCAACACCCCACGCCACCACGGAAGTTATCCACACGCTAGCGTTGAAGTATGACGGTGCAGGGTGCCTGGCAGCGGGCGGCACGCGGAGCGATGCTCCTCGGCGATGACGGTGTTCTGAGACCAACAATTTTTGCGGAAATGTCCGCCCTGGCAGCCTCCACCGGGGCGATCAATCTGGGCCAGGGGTTCCCAGACGAGGACGGCCCGGAAGAGGTTCTGGATGCTGCGCGCCGCGCCATTACCGACGGCATCAACCAGTACCCGCCGGGGCTCGGAATGCCCGTGCTCCGCAACGCCATCGCGGAACACCAGAAGCGCTTCTACGACATCGACGTAGACCCGGACACCGAAGTTTTGGTCACCGCCGGCGCCACCGAGGCGCTCGCCGCAACGCTCCTGGCTCTCCTCGACGAGGGAGACGACCTCGTCACCCTCGAACCCTTCTACGACTCTTATGCGGCCATAGCCGGGCTCGCGAGGGCAAACCTGGTGACCGTCCCGCTTCGTGGCGCCGAATTCCAGCCCGATCTCGACGGGTTAAGTAGTGCCATCACCGACAACACCCGAATCATCCTGATCAACGATCCACACAACCCGACCGGCAGTATCCTGCCGCGCGAAACGTTGGAACTCATCGTTGAACTCGCCCACAAGCACGACGCCATCATCGTCACCGACGAAGTGTACGAGCACCTCACCTTCGGTGTTCCGCACGTGCCGATCGCGAGCCTTCCCGGTGCCCGCGACCGCACCGTGAGTATTTCCAGCGGGGGCAAAACGTTCAACACGACCGGCTGGAAAATCGGATGGATCACCGCACCAGCCGAACTGATTCGGGCAATCGTCGCGGTGAAACAGTTCCTGACCTTCGTCAACGGTGCACCATTCCAACCAGCAATTGCAGCGGGGCTTCAGCTACCCGACGAGTACTTCGCGAACACCGCCGCAACTCTGGAGGCCAAATCGAATCTGCTCTCCGTCGGCCTGGTGAAAGCCGGTTTCGAGGTATCGCGACCTCAAGGCGGTTACTTCATTGTCGCGGATGGTACCCAGCTCGGATTCACCGACGCTGACGAAGCCTGCCGGAAATTACCGGAATTGGCCGGGGTCGTTGGCATACCGCTGACCGCATTCGTGCTCCCGGAGCATCGCGCAGACTATGCGTCGCTCATCCGCTTCGCATTCTGCAAGAAAACCGATGTGCTGGAGCGCGCCTCTGCACAGTTATCCCAACTCAAGCGCTGACCGCAGCTGCGCGAGTCCCGAACAGGGCTTGAGAACCTAGACGCGCAATTTCGCGAGCGGCAGCGCCATCGTGAAGTTCGTACCGACACCGATCTCGCTCGCAACATCGAGAGTGCCGCCGTGGGCGACCACGATCGCCTTCGTGATGACAAGACCAAGCCCGACACCGGGAACCGCATTCTTTGTCGCCGTCGACGCGCGGAAGAAGCGGGAGAATAGGTGCTCGAGATCTGACGCTGCAATCCCCAGGCCGGTGTCATGGACTTCGACCGTCGCCTCTCCATCAGACTCGCTCAACCGCACCGTGATGGTGCCGCCCTGCGGCGTGAACTTCACCGCATTCGAGATGAGGTTGTCGCAGGCCTGGCCGAGCCGCATAGCGTCGCCGCTGACCACCACACCTTCGTCGAGTTCGGCAAGAATGGTTACCCCCGCCGACGCGGCAACAGGTTTCGCCGTCTCAATCGACGACGCGACGATCGCATCCAGTTTTTGGACCTGC
>JBDSZO010000341.1:0-3205 GCA_039925105.1 Terrimesophilobacter sp.
CGTGGAACATCGTGCGGGTCAACCTAGAGTCGAAAACCTCGGGCGCCAGCACACGCAACTGGAACCTGATGGGCACCCCCAAAGACCTCAGCGATGACACCTCCACCGAGAACATCGTGGACACCGCGCTCGACATCATCTCCAACGGCGAATGGTGGCACAACTGGTTTGAGGATGGCAAAGATACAGCGTGCAATCTGTTGCTGGCCCGCGCTATTTGGGCGCCAAAAGCCGACTTCGTACTGATAGTTGTGAACTCCACACGTTCCGGTGGGCTGCGCTCGGGCGATGTTCTCAAGGTCACCACAAAGGAAACCGCGGCGGTCATCGCTCACGAGTTCGGCCACGGATTCGCGAACCTCGCCGACGAGTACAGCGCGGCAGGCAAGGGCGCGTACACAGGTTCCGAGCCAGGCAAAGTGAACGTGACGATCGAGACGAAACGGTCCAAGATCAAGTGGCGTCAGTTCATCGCGCCTGGAACTCCGGTGCCCACCGGCACGGGTGCAGACTCCGGGTACACGGCTGGTACGAAACCGGCTACCTGGGATGATCAGGCGGATGCCGGCCTGTTTGAGGGTGCGCATACCTTCGAAACCGGGATCAACAAGCCGGCCGTCAACTGCCGGATGCGGGGGAACACCGACGAGTTCTGTCCGGCTTGCTACACCGAAATGAAAAACCAGCACCACGACGAGACGGGACGAAACTTCCGAACTACGGTCGCCGGGCGGTTCACCGGCACCGGGCGCAGCGAGTTCCTTGGGGTCAGCCGTCGCGGTCTCAGCCTCTATCGTGCTGACGGCTCCCGCTGGGAGCACGTGCGAAGCACGGCGGGTATCATTCCAGGAGGCTGGGGCATTAGGCCGGGGGACGTGTACATCGCTGGCGACTTCGACGGCGATGGCCGCGACGAACTGGTCGTCTACAACCCGAGCTGGTGGAGCATCCCACTGCTCGGCTTGATCAAAGTGGACACCGACGGAAGTCTGAGGCTGATCCGTCGCTACGATGCCGACATCCCCGGGTGGGGTGGGTTCGCGCAAAACGATCGCTTCCTGGTTGGGGACTTCGACGGGGACGGCCGGGATGACCTTCTGGTGACGAACTTCACCGACTGGTCGATGCCGTATGTGGCCACCCTCATCTCCACCGGCGCTGGATTCACCCTCAGTCGGCGTTACGACGGGGACATACCCGGCTGGGGCGGGATGCGTCGCCGCGACCAGATCCAGATTGGCGACTTCTCTGGTTCGGGGCGCAGCGACGTGCTCATGTGGAACGCGGAGGACTGGTCTTCCACCTATCTCGGCCTGTGCAGAATGCAGCGTGGTGGACTGCGGTGCATCCGGATGTATACCGACGACCTGCCAGGATGGGGAGGTTTCGCGAAGCATGAGCGCATTTACGTTGGCGACTTCAACGCGGACGGTAAGGATGATCTTTACCTATTCAACGGCGGCGACTGGTCGATGCCGTACCTCGGCATGTTCCGATCCACCGGCAGCGCATTCGCGTATCAGCGCCGCTACGACGGCGACGTTCCCGGCTGGGGTGGTATGCGCGAGCACGACCAGTTCCTGCCAGCCGACCTCATCGGGGACGGACGTGTCGGCTTGTTTGCGTGGAACATGACCGACTGGCGGTCGAAGTATGCGGGTCGGATGCGCTCTACAGGCACCGCCCTGGTGGCGGATTGGCGCGAAGACTGGGTCGGCGAATGGCACCTCAGCTCCATCGACCGGTTCACGCGGGTTCCGCCGAGTGCGCGACGCGTCGTGGTCACGGATGTGGCCGAGCACGCCCCGGCGATCGCTCGCCGACTCATCACCGGTCACATTCTTATACCCCGCGGGGCCGATCGGGTGATTGCGCATAACCGGGACTGGCTTGGCACCATACGCACAGCCAACGCACTCAGCCTCGACAGTATCTATTACCGCTGGGTGCACAACTATCGACACGGCCGCAACTGGTGACCAGTTCGATGGAGGGATAGACCATGGACGAGATTGAGCGCAGCAAGAAGCGCATTGACGAGCCGGGGGCGAAGGCCGCCACGGAGCATTCTGCCGTCTCAAAGGGCGTGGCGGTGGGGGAGCTCAAGGGCAGACCCCTGAAGGTGGACTCCGATGGTCGGGCGAAACCATCGGTGGCGGACGCCATCAAGCTGGCCGCGCACTCCGACCGTGCGGTCGGCAGGGACGACCTGCCGCTGCCCCCGGAATCGGATATTGGGGAAGAGTCGGATGGTGGCCGCAGCCTCGGCTTGCGTGTGGAGGTCTCCGGTGACCGGGTCACGGTGCTCGACTCGTTGGAGGTCGACGTGTCCGCTGCAATCCCGCGGCGAGTCCGGGGGACCGACTTTCTCGCCGTGCAGACCGGTGACGAGATCTTAGCGATCTCGCCCTTGATTGACCCGGGCATCGCCTTTGGCATTGCCGACCCCGACGACCCCGAATCTCGGGGGCACCGAGAAATCCGTCTCGACAGTTATGAGCTGACCATCCGGGTCTCCCTCGACTCCATCGAGCGGCTCAGCGCGCGTGATGTGCAGGGCACACCCGACCGCACCGCCCGCCCGGAGAGCACTGCGGTAGAGATTCTCCTCTACCACTCCCCGGAGACGACTGACATTGAGCCACAGTGGGAGGGGGGCGCCAGGGTGCGTAACGATCTGCGCGTTGTTGCATCCTCAGGGCCGTTGACTCTCGAGTCGCTGCGCGGAACCGGTTGGGCGGACGCCAGGCGCAGGAGAGAAGATGTGAAGCCGCGACCGGACGCGGATGGTGCGGCGGACTAATTCGTCTTCCGATTGGCGTTCGGGAGAACACCGACGAGCAATTTCGCATACTTCAACGACCCGGTGTCGCAACCACCGGATGAATCTGCCCACCCGACGGGTCGTGGTGCCTCATTGTCAACTGCCCGGGTTATGTTTTCGGTGCCTCATCTTAGAATGCCCGCGTAATTGGTTAGCTCGCCGAGTGTAAGTGCACGCCGTGTTCGGTGGCGGGCAGTGGCTTCTCGGTGGTGGCCAGGAGAGTGAGGGTTTGGTCGCGGGCAAGGCCAGTGAGGCGGTCTTGGAGCGTTTGAATCTTGCGGGCAATGCCCGCGGGGTTGAGCCGGTGGCGGTAGGCACGCAACTGGGTTTCTTGCTCCGTGGAGAGCACTCCGGCTCTCAGGAGTCGATCAAATGGTGTTG
>JBDSZO010000342.1:0-4360 GCA_039925105.1 Terrimesophilobacter sp.
GTTTAAGCATGCGTTCAAAGCGAATGTTCACCGCGGTCGACTCCCACACCGAGGGGATGCCCACGAGGGTTATCACCGGTGGAGTTGGAGTGATCCCGGGCGCAACCATGAATGAGAAGCGCCTGTACTTCATGGAGCATCTGGATGACATCCGGCTGCTGCTCATGAACGAACCGCGGGGACATTCGGCGATGAGCGGTGCCATCCTGCAGGCTCCAACCAGGCCCGACGCCGATTGGGGCGTTGTGTACATCGAGGTCTCCGGATGCCTGCCCATGTGCGGGCACGGGACCATTGGGGTCGCGACGGTACTCGTCGAGACCGGCATGGTGGAGGTGACCGAGCCGGTCACGACGATCCGGCTCGACACCCCCGCGGGGCTCGTCATTTCGCGCGTCGCGGTAACCGACGGGCACGCCGACTCGGTGACCATCGAGAACGTGCCGTCGTACACCGTGCGCCTGGATGCGACCGTCGAGGTTCCCGGTTATGGCACGGTGCCATACAGCCTTGCGTTTGGCGGCAACTTCTACGCCATGGTGGACCTCGACGCGGTGGGACTCGAGTTCGACCGCGCCAACCAGGAGGAGATCATGGCCGCGGGTCTCGCGATCATGACCGCCATCAACGACACCGACCCGCCGAATCATCCAGAAATCGAGGGTGTCGACCACTGCCACCACGTCGAGTTCATCGCACCCGGGTCAACCGCTAAGCACTCGCGCCACGCCATGGCGATCTATCCGGGTTGGTTCGACCGGTCACCGTGTGGCACCGGAACATCCGCGCGCATGGCCGAGTTGTATTCTCGCGGTGAGCTCGGACTCGACGAGGATTTTCTCAACGAGTCTTTCATCGGGTCGTGCTTTACCGGCCGACTCATCAAGGAGACGACCGTCGCCGGAACTCCGGCGGTCATCCCAACAATCACCGGCCGCGCGTGGATCACCGGCATCGGGCAGTACCTGCTCGACCCGAGCGATCCGTTCCCGACCGGGTTCCAGTTTTGACAGCGTATTCTCGGGTCGAGCCCCTTCCTCTCTGGTCGAGCCCCAGTTTTTTCCGGTCGAGCTTGTCGAGACCCCGGATTTCGGCAGGCTCAATCGGAAAGAAAAGTTTCCAGTCGAGCACCATTCTCTCCGGTCGAGCTTGTCGAGACCCCCATCCATCGAACACGCAGGAGTAACCCATGACTACACAGGATCTCGAAACAATCGCGGCGGCCGCTGCACAGGCGGCCCCACTGTGGGCTGCAACGCCTCCGCCTCAGCGGGCAGCAGCGCTCGTTGCCGCAGCGGACGCGTTGCTGGCCGCCCAGACCGAGCTTGTTGCCACCGCGATGGAAGAGACCGGGCTTTCCGAGGCTCGCCTCGCCGGCGAGCTGAAGCGCACCGCCGTGCAGTTGAAGCTGTTCGCCGAGACGGTGGTCGATGGCAGCTACCTTGATGTGCGCATCGATGATGCGGACCCGAACTTCGTGTTGGGCGTGCGGCCGGATGTTCGCCGCTACCGCATTGCCGTTGGCCCGGTCCTGAACTTTTCGGCCAGCAACTTTCCGTTCGCGTTCTCGGTGGCCGGCGGGGACACCGCAGCCGCGCTCGCGGCAGGCTGTCCGGTGATCGTGAAGGCCCACTCGGGACATCCGCGCCTGTCGGTGCAGACTGCCGATGTGGTGGCAAAGGCTCTTGAGTCGGCCGGGGCGCCGAAGGGTACCCTCCAACTGATCTCCGGCCAGCAGGCCGGTGTTGACATGCTGAACGACCCGCGGATTAAGGCGGGAAGCTTTACCGGTTCTATTCGCGTCGGCCGGATGCTGGCGGATATCGCCGCGGCGCGTCCGACACCCATCCCGTTTTACGGTGAGCTCGGTAGCGTGAATCCGGTATTCGTCACGGAGGCGGCCCTGAAGGAGAACACCGAGGGGATCCTTGACGGCTTCATGACCAGTGTTTCCGGCTCGGCAGGACAACTCTGCACAAAGCCGGGCTTTTTGTTCGCCCCGGCCGGCGCAGCGCTCAGTGAGGGGATCGCTTCCCGCGCTTCCGCGGTGGCCGAGCAGCGGCTCCTGAACCCGGGAATCACGTCGGGGTACCAGTCGCGGCGCGACGCGGTCCTCGCTGCTTCTGGGGTGACGGTTCTTGCCGAGGGTTCTCTTCGCGTTGACGATGAAGGTCAGGGCTGGGCAACACCGACAGTGTTTTCGGCACCCGTGAGTGTGCTGAAGCAGCACCGCGAGGACCTTCTCGAGGAGTCGTTTGGTCCGCTCTCGATTGTGGTCGAGTATGACAACGTCGATGAGCTTTCCGGCATCGCGGAAGACCTCTTTGAGGGCAACCTGACCGGAACGGTCCATGCTGCCGCCGGCGAGGATTCGCCTGCGCTGCGAAGTGTCGTCGACTGGATTTCGCGCAGCGCCGGTCGCGTGCTTTTCGGTGGTTGGCCGACCGGCGTTGCGGTGACCCCCGCGATGCAGCACGGTGGCCCGTGGCCCGCAACGACCAACGATTCGAGCACCTCGGTGGGTTCCGCCGCGATTGCCCGCTTCACCCGCCCGGTTGCGTACCAGGATGCGCCTCAGGGGATGCTGCCGGAGCCATTGCGTGACGACAATCCGTGGAACGTTCCGCAGCATCGCGCCCCTGCCGGCGAATCCACCCAGTGGGGTTCGAACGCGGGAGTGCACTAAGGGACGCGCGCACTAGGGGACGCGCGCACTAGCATGGCGGCGTGACGACACCACGGGAGCAAACCCAGTACCAGGTCCGATTCGACTGGGGGCGCGGTGGTGCGCGCGCGGCTGCCGGGGACGCGGATATCGTCATTGCCGTTGATGTGCTGCCATCGCCGGACGCGCTCGACCGTGAGGGGATGGTGGGTGTTGTCATTGAGGGGTCGCTTCGAAACCGCAGCGCTGTCGCCCAATGGGTTTTGGCGTTTCAGGCCGAGAGGGGCGACCGCGTCATCGTTGCGGTGATCGCTGCCGGTCAACCGCGCGAAGGTGGCAGCATCCGCTTTGCCGTCGAGGACCAACTCGGCGCTGGTGCGATCATCGATGCGCTCGCCACGGCCGGAATCGACTACTGCTCTCCGGAGGCGGCGGCAGCCTGCGCAGCATTCACCGGGCTGCGCAGCGCCGTAGCGCACCTCGTGAGCGCGTCGGGCAGTGGACTTGAACTTGCACGGAGTGGCCGCACTCCGGAGGTTGAGCTGGCGTGCGAGGTCGACGCGTCAACCGCCGTTCGCGTGCTGCAGGAATAGGCACTGGCGCGGTCACGTTGTCTCCAGCACAAGCTAAGGAGACATTATGCAGGCTGTACTGAACGGCACCGTCATTGCCCGGGCACCAAAAGAGGACCTCATTTCCATCGAAGGCAACTGGTATTTCCCGCCATCGAGCGTGAAGTCTGAGCTGCTCGAGAAGAGCCCGACCCCGTACAACTGCCCATGGAAGGGCGAGTGCCAGTACTTCAGTGTGAAGGATGGCGACACCGTGCTCCAGGACCGTGCCTTCAGCTACCCAACGCCGTACCCGAGTGCATTTGACCGCGTTGGCAAAGACTTCAGCGACTACGTCGCCTTCTGGAAAGAAGTTCAGGTCACCGAATAAACACAGCGGTGCTGTGCGCGCACGCGCACGCTCGCTCTCTCGGAATGCGCTTGGCCACAAGCCAACTAGTACGCGACAGCCTGGCCGTCTTTTCGATGGTCGGAGCCGGCGATGTAGCCATCGTCTGTGCGCCAGATGAGCTGCGCGCCGCCGAACGCTGACTGCTCTGAGGCGCCAGACTCGGTGACCTGGTGACCCCGGTGACGCAGATCGTCGAGCACGTCCGAGGCGAATCCTTGTTCAACCGCGACCTCGCGGCCAGACTCGATGCGCCAGCGGGGAGCATCCGACGCGGCCTGCGGGTTCTGCCGATAGTCGACGGTACGAACGACCATCTGCAGGTGCCCCTGCGCCTGCATCGCTCCGCCCATGACGCCAAAACTCATCTGCGGCTCGCCGTCCCGCATGAGGAATCCGGGAATGATGGTGTGGAACGGTCGCTTTCCGCCACCCACCCGGTTCGGGTGACCCTCCTCGAGTGTGAACCCGGATCCCCGGTTCTGCAAGCTGATTCCGGTGCCCGGCACCACAATCCCCGACCCGAATCCGTAGTAATTGGACTGGATAAGGGACACCATCATCCCCGACTCGTCCGCGGTCGTCAGGTAGACGGTGCCCCCGCGCTTCGGTACGCCAAACGCAGGTTCGGCGGCCCGCTGAGGGTCGATTAGCGCTGAGCGTTCCTGAAGGTAGCTGTCATCCAGGAGCTCCATCGCCGACGGGTCCATGTAGTCGGGGTCGGCGCAATACCGA
>JBDSZO010000343.1:0-6861 GCA_039925105.1 Terrimesophilobacter sp.
TCACCGCCGGCGAGCACAATTCCGAAGATCTTTTTCGCCACCATGTTCCAACAGTAGATCAGTGCTCGCGGTGTGTACTAGCGTCGCAGCATGAGAGTCGACTTTGTGACCCGCGAATATCCGCCGGAAGTGTACGGGGGAGCAGGCGTGCACGTCGGCGAACTGGTCTCCGCCCTTCGAGGGGACATCGATGTCGTTGTGCGCTGTTTCGGCCTTCCCCGCACCGAAGCCAACGTGTTCCCGTACCTCGTGCCCGCAGAGCTGGTGAATGCCAACCCGTCGCTCGCGACGCTCGGCGTCGACCTGCAGATGGCCCAGGATGTCGCGGGCGCGGACATCGTGCACTCGCACACCTGGTACGCGAACGCTGCAGGTCGTTTGGCGCAACTCCTGCACGGTATTCCCCATGTAGCGACAGCGCACAGTCTTGAACCGTTGCGGCCGTGGAAAGCAGAGCAACTTGGTGGCGGCTATCGAGTGTCGAGCTGGATTGAAGAGTCAGCGTTCCTCACCGCGGATGCTGTCATTGCGGTCAGCGATGGCATGCGTCAAGACATCCTGCGGTCGTATCCCGCCATCGACGAGTCGCGTGTTTCAGTCGTCCACAACGGAATCGACCTTGAACGCTGGACGCCGAACCGCGATGACGAACTCGTCACCTCACTGGGTATCGACGTGAACCGGCCAACGGTGGTCTTCGTCGGACGCATCACCAGACAGAAAGGGTTGCCGTTCCTGCTTCAGGCGATTGACAAGCTCCACCCGGACGTGCAGGTTGTTCTGTGTGCCGGAGCACCTGACACTCCAGAGATTCTGACCGAGGTCCAGGAGCGCGTCGCCGAACTTCAGACGCGTAGAACCGGTGTGATCTGGCTCGACCGGTTGCTGAGCCACCAGGAGATGGTCGCCGTTCTTTCGGCAGCAACCACGTTTGTTTGCCCGTCCGTTTACGAACCGCTCGGCATCGTCAACCTTGAAGCCATGGCGTGCGGAATCCCGGTCGTCGGAACCGCAACCGGGGGGATTCCTGAGGTTGTTGATGACGGAGTGACCGGGCGGTTAGTTTCGCTCGCCCAGGCCGACGATGGGACAGGGCAACCGTTGGAGCCGGACAGGTTTGTCACGGACCTCGCGGGCGCGCTCACCGAAGTCCTTGACGACCCGATTCGCGCGCGCATGATGGGCCAGGCCGGCCGGGCAAGAGTCGAACGCGAATTCGGCTGGGACAAGATTGCGCGCTCAACGAAAGCAATATACGAGTCGCTGCTCTCGTGACGTGGCGGGCGAACTGCAGCACGGCCGTGGCCTAGGCTTGAACCATGGCCAGCGTTCTCCAATTCGATGACGTTTCTGTGGTGCGCGGGCAAAATAGAATCCTGAATTCCATCACCTGGACCGCCGACAGCGACGAGCGATGGGTTGTTCTCGGCCCGAATGGCGCGGGCAAGACCACCATGTTGCAGCTCGCGGCCGCGATGTCGCACCCCACCTCCGGGATGGCCACAGTCCTGGACGAGACCCTCGGCGACGTCGACGTCTTTGAACTGCGTCCCCGCATTGGTTTTGCCTCCACTGCGCTGGCGCGCCGAATTCCCGCCAACGAGACAGTCCTCAACGTTGTTTTGACCGCCTCATACTCGGTAACCGGACGGTGGACGGAAAGCTACGACGACATCGACATCCGGCGTGCTCAGCGTGTGCTGGCCGAGTGGAAGCTCGATCACCTTGAGGATCGTCGATTCGGCCAGCTCAGCGACGGCGAGCAAAAGCGGGTCCAGATCGCCAGGGCGGTCATGACCGATCCGGAACTGATGCTGCTCGACGAGCCGGCAGCAAGTCTTGACCTTGGCGCACGCGAGGAGTTGCTCAAACTTCTTGGCGGGTACGCCAGTGCGAAGGATGCACCAGCAATCATCATGGTTACGCACCACGTCGAAGAAATTCCCCCAGGATTCGGGCACGCGATGCTGCTTGCGAATGGTGAGATCCGCGCCGCGGGTCCGATCGATGAGGTGCTGACCGCAGAAAACCTGAGCGATACGTTCAACATGCAGCTTGAAATTGAAAACATTGACGGTCGCTTTACGGCGCGGGCACGAGGCTAGCTCGTCGGGGTGCCCGTGTTCTGGTAGTGTTATATGTCGGCCATTGAGCCGCAACGTGCACAGAAAGCGCATCTTTCGCTTTGCAGTACAACCCACGCGCCAGGTAGCCCAAGGAATCACCATGAAGTCAGACATCCACCCCGAGTACGCCCCGGTCGTGTTTCGCGACCTCGCTTCGGGCTCAACGTTCCTCACCCGCTCCACAGTGAGCAGCGAGAAGACCATCGAGTGGGAGGACGGCAACAGCTATCCGGTCATCGACGTGGAAATCTCGAGCGAGTCACACCCGTTCTACACCGGCAAGCAGCGCATTCTGGACAGCGCCGGCCGAGTCGAGAAGTTCAACACGCGCTACAAAGGCTTCGGCAGCTAACAGCTGACCAACCGGCTTTCGAATAGTTACCTTTCCGGCCAGTGTTCTTACCGGCCAGTTACCTTTCTGGCCAACCGGAAGTCTCAATAAAGTCTGGGTTGTGCGTCCGTCGCATGTAGTCGGCGAAACTTGCTGACTGCTGATTGCTCCACTCGACCTGTTTGGCATGTAACTCTGACGCAAGCAGGTTCAGTTCTGCCGGGAAGCGAACGGCCAACGCCTGGGCAACACGTCCGGCCGCAATGGCATCCGCTCCGGCATCATGGGCGTCGGTGAGGTCAACTCCGTACACGGTTGCTGCAGTCTCGAGAGTCCGCTTGCCTTTGCGGTAACGATCCACCGCGCGATCGATCACCAACGGGTCGATCACAGGGTGTGGCCGATCCAGCGGTTCAATACCGTGCCTGGTGGCCTCGTGCCGCAACAGGGTGAGGTCGTACGGCGCGTTGTACACCGTAAGCGCATATCCACGGGAGAACAGCGACCGGATCGCAGCAACAATTTCACCGACAACGTCGGCCGCAGGCCTTCCCTCGTTCCTGGCACGTTCCGTCGAGATGCCGTGAACCGCAGTCGCAGCTGCAGGGACCTCTATGCCGGGATCAGCGAGCCAGTCCAGCCGTTCCACAATCTCGCCGGTGTTGCCGATCACACTCAGGTTTGCGGAAACAATTCGAGCAGTGGCAACATCAATGCCGGTCGTTTCGAGATCGAATACGCCGAGCGTGTGCCACCAGGGGTTATCACTTTGCAGGTCAGTCACGCCATCAGACTATTGCCAGCCCACGGCATTCGCGGAGTTGACGACGCAGTGGCAGCGGAAGAGTCGGTTTCGCCCAGCAGGTGCAACCAGTAGAAACTCTGGGTTCCGAGGGTCAACTGGATGGTTCCGGACCCGGTGAAGCGCGGGAATTCTCCGCCGCCGAACAGATCAAATGTTCTGGCATCGGCAAGCGCGTCGGCGCTGATGGTCACCGACACCGGATTGTGCGAAAAGTTGAAGACGCAGAGCAAATCTTCGGGTGCGTCCCTGACGTTCGATCCGGACCCGGGATAGCTGCGGAGGAACGCAAGAACCGAGTCATTGCTGGTTTCCAACACCTGAATAGCACCCAAGCCGAACGCTGGATGTGCCTTACGGACATGAATCACGTTGCGCACCCAGTGCAACAGCGACCGCGACTGGGACAGCTCCGCTTCGACATTGAGATGGCTGTAATGGTAACCAAGTGATTGCACTACCGGGAGGTAGACCTTCCCCGGGTCAGCGGTGGAAAAGCCCGCATTGCGATCAGGAGTCCACTGCATTGGTGTGCGCGAACTGTCCCGATCGGCAAGCCAGATGTTGTCGCCCATTCCGATCTCGTCCCCGTAGTACAGGAATGGGCTGCCCGGCAACGAGAATAGGAGAGCATGGGACAGTTCGAGTTCAGCACGAGAGTTATCCAGCAGTGGTGCCAGACGGCGCCGGATACCCATGTTCACGCGCATCCGCGGATCGTAGGCATACCAGCCATACATTGCCTGCCGGTACTCCTCACTCACCATCTCCAGGGTGAGCTCGTCGTGGTTGCGTAAAAAGACACCCCAGCCGGCTCCGTCCGGAATGTCGGTGGTTTCGGAAAGCACCCTGATCAGGTCTTCAGTTTGTTGGCTACGCAGCGCATAGAAGATTCTCGGCATGATGGGGAAGTCAAACGCCATATGGCACTCTGGTTCCTCCTCCGTTCCGAAAAATGCTGCAACCTCACGGGGCCACTGGTTGGCCTCAGCGATCATTGCTCGGCCGGGGAACTCTTCATCCACCATGGAGCGCAATTCCCGCAAAAACTGGTGGGTTTCAGGCTCGCCTTCACCGTTTCCCGCTTCGGATTCGTACAGATACGGCACCGCATCCAAACGAAATCCGTCCACGCCCATTGATAGCCAGAAGCGGACGATGTCGAAAACTGCGTCATGCACTGCCGGATTCTCGAAGTTCAGATCCGGCTGGTGCGAAAAGAATCGATGGAAGAAGAACTGCCGGCGTTCGGAATCGAACGCCCAATTGGACTCTTCGGTGTCGGTAAAAATGATGCGAATATTTTGGTACTTCACGTCGGTGTCGCTCCACACATAGAAGTCGCCGAACGGGCCCAACGGGTCTTGTCTGGATTGCTGGAACCACTCGTGCTGGTCCGAGGTGTGGTTGAACGGCAGGTCAATGACGATGCGCATGTTCCGTTCGTGCGCTTTCGTTACCAGTTCCTGAAACTCGTCGAGGGTGCCGAATTCTGGCAAAATCGTGCGGTAGTCCGACACATCGTATCCGCCATCGCGCAGTGGAGAAGTGTAGAACGGTGGAAGCCAGAGCGCGTCAATGCCCAACCATTGAAGGTAGTCAAGTTTCGAGATCAGGCCAGCAAGATCGCCGGTGCCATCCGCATTGCTGTCCACGAAGGAACGAACCATCACCTCGTAGAACACTGAACGCCGATACCAGCGCGGATCGAGGGTGAGCCCTGGCAATTGGATGGATGCGGGAAAACTCACCATGCTCCTGTTCCGTGACGTCGACGCTGCGCACTCTCGGCTTTGGGGTGGCTAAGAGTCTATGGGTGTCGCGCGAACCGGCTGGGACCTTGAGGGTGCCTAAACTTGATTCTTATGACGATCGAATCGCCGTACGCCGCGCTTTTGGGCGACATTCCTGTTGAGGCCGATGAAGTGGAGGTACTCGGCAGCACAACCAGGTACTGGGTGTACGGGCCGAAGGATGCGGCAGTAACGATCGTTGTCGTGCACGGCTACCGCGGCGAACATCACGGACTTGAGCCGGTCGTGGCCCACCTTGGCGAGTACCGCATCATCAGTCCGGATCTTCCCGGATTCGGCGAGTCGACTCCGCTCACCGAAACGGAACACTCGATCGACGGCTATGTCCGATGGCTCAACGGGTTCATCGACGCACTGGGCGTTCGGGGGACCTCAGTCATTGTGGGACATTCTTTTGGGTCGATAGTGGCCTCTGCGGCAGTGGCCTCTGGCCTGACTACGCCTGCGCTAATCCTCATCAACCCGATTGCCATTTCCGGACTGGACGGACCTCATCGCTTTGCGACCGGCCTCACCGTTCTCTTTTACCGACTTGCGGCGAAATTGCCGGCTGGAATCGGTCGCGCGCTGCTGAACAACTGGTTTGTCGTCCAATTCATGAGCAGCGCGCTGGCCAAGACCAAAGATCGTGCACTTCGACGGTGGATTCACCGCGAACACCACACCTATTTCAGCGGGTTCCATGACCGGGACACCGTTATTGAGGGGTTCAACGCGTCGATAAGTGCGGATGTGAGCTCTGTCGCGCACGCAATAACGGTCCCGACGCTCCTGATTGCGGCGGAGCGGGACGACATCACACCGGTGGCCGCCCAATACGATCTCCAGCGGCTGTTCCCGGATGCCCGCCTGCGGGTTCTGCCAGACGTCGGCCATCTCATTCACTACGAAATGCCAATTCCGGCCGCCGACGCGATCCGCGACTTCCTCAGCGCGCTGCCCCGGCCGTGAAGCGGAGATCATGAAACTCATTTTTGACTGTCGTTACACGCGGGTTGGTCGCCATGACGGTATCAGTCGCTACACCGCTGGAGTCGTTGAAGCTGTGTCCCGGCTGCATCCGGTAACCATGCTCATTAATGACGAACGTCAATTGGCCAACCTGCCCAATTTGCCCTGGATCATGGGCCCGAACCCGACGAGTGTCTTTGAGCCTTTTGTGACCCGGGTGGTCAATCGCGCGCACCCTGATGTGGTGTTCAGCCCGATGCAGACAATGGGCGCGTTCCGACGAAAGTACCGGCTCATTCTCACCCTCCACGACCTGATCTACTACAACAACCCAAAGCCTCCGGTGAACTTGCCGTGGATCATCCGGGCCGTTTGGAGGATCTACCACCTGGCCTACTGGCCGCAACGTCTCGTACTCAACCGCGCCGATGCGGTAGTCACCGGCAGTAATAGTGCCAAAGCCCAAATCGAAGCGCACCACCTCACGAAACGACCGGTCACGGTTGTCTCCAGTGCAGTAACTCCGCCAGATTCGATGCGTGGAGCGGCGCGAGAGAAAACGCTCGTCTACATGGGCTCGTTCATGCCATACAAGAACGTCGAGTCGCTCGCTCGAGCCTTGCACTCGCTGCCCGGCTATCGGCTCCAATTACTCAGCCGCATCACCGACGCTGAACGAGCCAGCCTGGCGATTCTTGCACCGGAAGGCGCAATCGAATTCTTCAACGGGGTCAGCGATGCAGACTATTCTCGGCTTGTGGGCGAGGCTACGGCGCTCGTCTCCGCATCGTTCGAGGAAGGTTTTGGCATCCCCATCATCGAGGCACTCGCCATCGG
>JBDSZO010000344.1:0-20137 GCA_039925105.1 Terrimesophilobacter sp.
CCAATGTTGTAAGATGCCTGTATGGTCGCTGCAGACGCTGCCCTCCCGCTCGAGGAGCGGATGTACGGGCTGGTTCTCTCGCATTTCGTCGTGGACGAAATCTGGCACGCGGGCTCATCGGCGCCAATTGAGGTGCTCGGTGGGGCTGGCGTTCACGCAGCCCTCGGACAGGCGCTAGCATACGGTGCTGACGGGGTCTCGGTCCCAGTCTCAGGGGTGGGCGCCGATTTTCCCAATAGCTCCAGAACCGATCTGAGAAACGCGGGGATCGAGGACGCTGGACTAGTTGCTGTCCATCAAACTACGCCACGGACGATCATCCGCTATGCCAGCGATCACGATCGGTCGGAGCGACCAGCATTTGGTCGCGCGCATTTCGAGCGGTGCGACCCTCAGCTTTCCATGCTGCCCGCAGGCCGAAATCGCCCCCGGGCCATCTACGTATTCGCCGGGGTGAGCGAGCCGGCTTGGTCTGTAGTCGGCGCAGTGCAATCCTCTCCGACTGTGCTTTGGGAACTTGATATCGCAGTTTGTCATCCGTCGTTCAGCGAAGCTATTCGGCAGCGATCAACAGGTGTAAGCGTCGTTTCACTCAATGAGCAAGAGCTTCACAAGCTCGTTGGGGGCTCGTCAGGGGCTCACCTGCGAACCGCCGTGGACCAGCTATTTCCATCGGTCTCCGCGGTCGCGCTGCGACGCGGAGAGCAGGGTGCCGTACTTGTTACCCCAAACGGTGTCTGGTCGTCACATCCTGACTCAGGACGGCCCGTCGTCGATCCCACCGGGGCGGGGAATGCCTTCAGCGGCGCGCTATCTGTCTCGTGGGCGCGCACGGACGGTGACCCTGGGCAGTCGCTACGAATTGCGATGGCGGCCGCAAGCGTGACAGTTGCCCATCGCGGGCCAGTTCTCCCTCTGAACCGCATCGCACGTGAGGACTTTAGGCATCAACTCCATGAACAACGTATCCGACCTCTGACATGGAAAGAGCTTGAGTCCGAATGACCGATCACATCCCAGGCACTCCCAGTCGACACCGAACCGTCGACACCGACGGACGGACGCGTCCCTTCGGGGAGTCAGTTTCTGATCTCAATTCTCCTATCCTCGACCGGTACAGGTTTATCGACAATATTCCACTGCGGGGCTTTCTCCTCAACGGTCGCCCTGCGCTCACGCAAATTGACCCCGCCGCGATTGGCAAGTTCGTTATCGTGGTCGTTCGCGACCCTCTTTGCGACTATGACACTGACCCAGCCGAACAATTCGCCGAGCGGCTCGACAATCGGGTCCTTGCAGGAAAATCGGGCATGTTCACCACCTACTCGGGGACCTACAAAGACGCGGAAATCTCTGTCATCAGTGGTGGCTCAGGTTCACCCGAGGCGGAACTGGCAATGATCGACCTCCTCGAGTACTCCGACGCACACACTTACATGCGGGTTGGTGGATCTGGAGGTATGCACCCCGACGTCAGCCCCGGTGACCTGGTCATCGCGTCCGGTGTCGTCCGCGACGAGGGCATGACTGCCAGCTACATTCCGCCCTCTTACCCCGCAGCGTCGGCACCCGAGCTTGTCTTGGCGTTGACGGAAGCCGCCATTGAAAGCGGCCACACATTTCATGTTGGCACCATTCGTTCAGCGGACTCCGACTATGTCCAGGGCGGCCGTCCGGCCGTAGCAGGATATTTTCAACCTTGGCACCTCGACATTGCCGAGAGCTGGATACGCGCCGGAGTGCTGTGTGGCGATCGCGAGTCCGCTGCAGTCGTAACTCTCGCTCGACTGTTCGGCAAACGTGGCGGGGCGATTTGCTCCGTCGCCGATAACCTCTCCACCGGCGCTGAATTCGTTAGTGGTGCCGGCCATCTCAGTGCCATGGAAGTGGCGCTGGAGGGTATTGCCAAGCTCGACCAGATGGACCGCGAGCGGGACGCCGCTGGATATCCACTGTGGGTCCCGTCATTGCGGTTCGCGCAATGACTGTAATTGGGATTGAGGGCGGCGTCAGTCGGGATCACTTGGTCAATGTAGACAATGGCGCCGAGTTCAACGTGCCGGGCGGACCAGGTGTCTACGCCAGTCTCGCCTCACTGCTCGCCGTACGGTGGTTGGAGGCATCTGCGCATCCATCCGCGTTGCCGTCCGCGGAGGTTCGTGTTTTCGGCGAGGGCGCAGACACCGCCATCGACGAGATGCTCTCTAATGCTGGCACCAACACCTCCTGGCTTCCAATTTGTGTTAGCACACCGACACTCTGGATTCTGACGTCCGCAACGGGCCGGCGAATCATCCGCGCTGACATTGTGAGTGGGCACGAGCTCGGACCCGACTCAGACGAATACACTCCCACGCTACCGACTCCATCGTCGTTCTATACCGGTCTGGATGCACTGTTGCTCTGCTCTCCGCGGGACTCAAGCGCAGACATCGAGCAAGACACGTTAGTTGCGGTCGACCCTGATCAGCGTGAGATTGCACGTCGCGGATGGGGGTATTTTGAGGAGCTCGCGGAGACTGCAACACTGTTTCTCCCAAGCCGCGTACAACTCACACAACTCGGCAGCGACCACTGGAAAGTTGCGCAAGAGCTGAGGCGCAGGACCGGCCGATCCGTTGTCGCACGAGCCGACGCTGAAGGATGCCTTGTGCTGCCGTTTGCAGGTGGCGCATGGCATGTGCCGGCGCCGCTAACGCGAGTCGTTGACACAACTGGAGCAGGCGACTCCCATGCGGCAGCACTCGTTTCTGCGCTTTCGAGTCCTCTCGGGCGCGACGACCTCGTGCGGAGCGCCGCCATCGCCTCGCTAGTCGGAGCGTTGACGGTCAGCGACTGGGGCCCACGCGCTTTGCTGCGCACGTCGCCGGAAGGCCTCGGCGGCATCGATAGTGCTCTCGCGCATCTAACTATCACCGAACGGAATACAGGAGCAACCTCATGATGGTCACCGGTCTCGACAATTTTCTTACCGACGCGTCTGCATGGGTCGACACACTTGCACAGAAGCGGGCGGCGTTTCTCGGATGCGGAGACTCGCTCGCTGCCTCGCGCCCTGCCGAAAACCTAGGTCACCGCGTGATGTCCGCTGGCGACGTTGCCTGGGGCGAACAGTCTCCACAAGGTGTAGACCTCTCCATCGCGTTGTCATGGTCCGGCCGCACCGGCGCCACCATCAGAGCCGCAGAAACTGTGAAGGCAAGCGGTCAACCCGTCTGGGCGATCACCTCTAACCCGCTTTCCCCACTTGCGCAACTCGCCGATCGTCACCTGCAACTTCCCGGAGAAGCTCGCGAGGAAGACATACCAACATGGGGCTTCGCGCTTCACTCCCTTGCGGTACTCACGGCCCTCGGCATTCGGGCCGAACTTCCGAAGATTCTCGAGGCATCGGGGCGTATGGAAAACGCACTCTCGGGCACCCTGTTCCCCGCGCAAGCGCCTGCCGCGATCACAGTAACCGCTTTGCCCGACTCCCATGCAACAGCTGAATTCTGGTCGCTCAAACTCATCGAGGCCACAGGAGTGACAGCGAGAGTCGCCCCTCTGGAGGAGGTCGGGCACGTCGATTACTTCCTCGGGCCGCAACCTCACCTCGTTTTGATCCCTCTTGTCGGAATGGGTCACGAGCGCGCGACTCAACTCGGCGAAGCACTCGAACGCAACGGCCACATTGTGCTGACCTTTGACGTTCGGTACCAAGAAGCAGCGCTCGATGCAGCAGAGTTCGGACTCGCTCTTAGCCTGGCCGGCAAGGGCCTTGCTCGCGCGGCAGCAAAGGCGTGGGGCCGCGAGTACTTTCGTGGTGGATTGGTTGACATGAGCGCAAAACACATCCAAGTGCCGATGACCTCCTAACGACTCCTTGCGTTGTGTCTGGCTGCGTCGCCGAAAAGGTCATAAGGTATTATTGCTAATACCATTTTAGTGGAGGTGGAGTTGTTTGCAAACATTGCGAGTTCGCAGTTGTCGACCATTGTCGCGATCCGGTTTCTCGCCATAGACCGGCCCAAGGTTTACGAAATCATGACGCGCGGGGGTATCGACCAGCGGATCCCGCGCTTCAGCACTGCCACCACGGATGACCCGCGAGCGAAGGACGACAGCGATGTGCGTTATCGCAAGGTTGCCTCGTGAGGGATGCGACGGACTCACTCAAGGTACAGACCGGTTGGTATTGGGATGCGGAGTTCATTGGCTTCTTCGTTGCTCAGCACCTCGGCCTCTACTCGTTGGAGCGGCTCACCGTCGAGTTCCTCGAAGGTGGGCCTGAGGTAGAGCCTGAACACCTGCTACTTTGCGGGGCAGTCGATATTGCCCTCACCGTTCGTGAAACCACGCTTTCCCTGATCGCAGCAGGTGCCGACCTCGAGGTCGTCGGCGCCCAGTACAAGCAAGACCCTTTGGCATTGCTGGTGCGCGCATGCTCAACGATCTCGACACTGGCGGACCTACGTGGCTGCACCGTGGCTGTCCCGGACATCAGCCGAGACTCGCTCATTCAGAGCCTAAGTCGTGCTGGCATCGAGGCGAGCACGATGAAGTTCGTCGGGTACGATGGCTCAGCTGTACCGTTTCAGGACGCCAACGGCGTTGATGCCGTCGTGGGGTACATCACGTCCCTCCCGCTGGACCTTGCTCGGTCCGAAATCCCCACCCGCTCGTTTCTGCTGGCCGCGGACACGGGTCCGACGACCTTGCAGAACCTGATCGTGGTCCGCGGTTCGCAGCAGCCCGCGATTCGGCACCGCGTCCGCAAATGGCTTGCCGCCAGTGCTGAGGGTTGGCGAGTCAACGCATCGGACTCGTCATACTACCCGCGCGCACTTCGGAGCACGTGGTTCAACAACACCCAACGATGCGTCGACGATGAGATCGAACACAACCGGCGACAACTCGAATTCATGGGCGACCCCAAGGCATTTCTCAAGATCGATAGCACCCACTAACCCCGAACCGCAAGAAAGGTAAGTCATGAAGGACACACAACAACATCGAGAACGCATCTGGCAAGCGCTGAACCGTGTCGGCAAACCAGACTCAAGATTCCACTGGGACTTCTCCTCGTTCATCGCCGACTTCGAAGACAATGACCTAGCCACGCAACGACTGGTTGAACTTGAAGATTGGAAATGTGCCGATCGAGTATTTATCACGCCGGACAACTCAACCGAGCGGCTGCGTAGGGAAGCGATCCGCGCGAGAAAAACTCTCCTCGTGACTACCTACGGGATCCGACGCGGATTCCTCCAACTGGATCCAGACCTTGTCCCAGATGAGGACATCAAATACGCTGCGACTCTCGACGGCCTTGACGCATTTGCAAAACCTGTTTCACTCGCTGATCTCGAGGGAACCGCCACGCTGCCAATTCTCATCACAGGTGGTTCCGCAATCTCTCGGAATGGCATCCGGTTCGGTAAGGGCCACGGCTATTTCGACCTAGAGTGGGCAATTCTGTCCGAGATCGGTCTAACGGATACCACCTCCAAAATTGTTGACATTGTGCACGACGAGCAGTTTGTCGACGATGATTTGGAAGGCGAAGTGCACGACGTCGCCGTCGACTGGATTGTCACACCGACAAGAACCATAAGCGTTGCAGTTGACCGCAAACCCGGAAGGGTGATTTGGGAGATGATCCCTGGCACGGAGCACGAGACCGTTCCCCCAATCATCGAACTCTCGAAGCGGCGAACCTCGGCAAAAGCAACATTGAAGGTTTAGAGCACGGATCGCAGATCGACCACCTCGAGACTGCGCCGAAGATGTACCAGGTCCGTCTCCAGTTAGTGCTTCCTATTTCAAGCCCGAGGCAACCGTGCCTTCCTGGTAGTAACGCTGAAGCAACAGGAACATTACGACAACCGGGATTGTCACGATCAGGGACGCGGCAAATAGGGTCCCATAGTGCACCTCATTCGGGTTGATAAGACTGACGATGCCGACCTGAGCAAGCTGCTTGGCTGGGTCTTGGATGATGATCAACGGCCAGAGGAACGAGTCCCACGAAAAGATGAACGTGGTCAGCCAGGCGGTCAGCATGGCTGGCCACACGCTCGGGACGATCACGACGGTGAAGATATGCCTCAAGCTGCCGCCATCGAGCATGACCGCTTCGTCGAAACTCGCTGGAATGTCTGCGATCGCCTGCCTGAGAATGAAAATCGCGATGGGAGCGGCAATCCAAGGAAGCAGGAGTCCCCAGAACGAGTTCAGTTGGCCGAGGTCCTTGACGATGAGAAACAACGGCGCGGCAAGCGCTTCGAAGGGGATGAACATCGTGATCAGAATCAGGTAGAAGATGAGGCCACGGAACCGGAACCTAATTCGGGCAAGCGCAAACGCAGCCAGGAGAGCCAGTGCAACGGTTGCGGTCGCTTGAACGAGGGCCAAGACAGCGGTGTTGACAATCTGGATCGGGAAGTTCGGCAACGCCCAAGCCTCCTGGAAGTTCACGAGGGTGAACGGTACCGGGATGAACGTTTGCCAAGCTAGCGTGCCACCATAACGGAAGATGTCTCCGTTGGGCCTGAAGGCGGAGACTACTGCAAGGTAGATGGGGAGGAGGAAAAGCAGTAGGAGCAACAGGCGAACGATGATGGACCCGGCTCTTGCGAGTGGCGTACGATGATTCAATTTTTGCTTGCTTGATGTAACGCTCATGATCA
Organism: Terrimesophilobacter sp.; assembly: GCA_039925105.1. Classification (GTDB taxonomy): domain Bacteria; phylum Actinomycetota; class Actinomycetes; order Actinomycetales; family Microbacteriaceae; genus Terrimesophilobacter. Next base: position 6,672 of record JBDSZO010000344.1, read on the forward strand.
GTACTCCCAACGGCTTCTGAGCAGGTAGAGCTCGAAGGCTGTGACCACGACAAGCACCGCAAGGAGGACGACCGCCATCGCATTGGCAAACCCTTGATCGTAAAAGACGAATGCTTGCTGGTAAATGTTGTACGCGGCGACGTTTGTGGCGTTTTGCGGGCCCCCTCGAGTAAGCACGAAGATCGGCGCGAAATACTGGAACGCCGCGACAGTCGTGGAGACCGCCGCCAATTGCGTCGACCTCTGCAGCATGGGCAACAGGATTTTTGTGCTCCGTTGCCAAGAGTTTGCGCCGTCCACACGCGATGCTTCAAGGACCTCCTGCGGGATCGCGGTAAGACCGGCCAGGTAAAAAAGCATCGCGAATCCGGCATCACGCCAGATCGATGCGAAAATCACGACGAACTGAGCCGCGTGCGGCTCGGTCAGCCAACCCACTCGCCCCGTTCCAAAGGCCGTGAGCACCGCATTGGTGAGACCGACCTCCCTGTCGAATAGGAACAAGAATATGATTCCCACGATTGCGATGGGCGTGACGGCGGGAGTGATGATGATCACGCGGAAGAAACCGTTGAGTTTGGTGGATTGGAACAAGAACATTGCCAGGCTGAAGCCGAGCGCGAGTTGTACGGGGATCTTGATCGCCGCAAAGGCCACGGTAAGACCCAAGGACTGGAGAAAGACCTGATCGGCAAGCGCCCGTTCATAGTTGCCGAGGCCAACCCAACCAAGCGGTATCCCCGCAACCGAGAAGGATTGACCGCTGGCGACCACCGCCTGTCCGATCGGACCGTACTTGTAGATCGCAATCAGTAGCAGAGTGGGGAGGAGCAGAAGCGCCGCATTTCTCGCCGACGTCAGTGGGCTACGAACGCGGCGCTTCTTCACGCTGCCAGAGATCATACCAAGCTCTTGTACCGCGCAAGCTGCGTATCGATCTGGTCGACTGCCCGTGGGACGAGGGTTGCGATGTCCCCGCCGGTGGAGATATCGCTAAGCATCGGCGCATAGACGGCGTCGTACTCCGAGTATCCTGGCGTAAGCGGGCGCGGCGTGCCCCAGTCGGCGACAGTGTCCACGAAGACCTGAAAGTTTGCTTCCTTCAGGTAGTCGAGCTTGCCCAGCAGCGACCGACGGACTGGTATCGCCTTTTGGGTTTCCGCAAGGATCAACGCATTCTCCTCCGACACCATGCTCTGGATGAGCTGAGCGGCCTCGTCTGCGTGGGCAGCGTTTGCCGGCACGCCCAGGTGATAGGAGTCCGTTTGAACGATCGGAGTGACGAAGTACGGGTGCGGAGTCACTCCCCAGTTCATGCTCGGAGCCTTCTCAGCGATGCCGCTAAAAGCGACGTCCGGGTTGGTAAGCCAAAATGCGATCTGGTTGTTGTAGAAGAAGTCTGGAGACTTGCTCTGCGGCGTTAGCTGGTCGCTCTGGTAAAGGTCCTGAAGGAACTGATACGCGTCGTATGCCTCGGAAGTGTCAGCGTAACCCGCGACACTGAGGCCATCGTCACTGATCGCCTTGAAGGTCTTCGACCCCTTCTTCCCCGAGCTGCGAATGATGTTCAGACCCGTGTACGTGCCGCCTCCGATGAAGTTGCCTTGGCCGAGAAACATGCCCCAAAACTGGTCGTCGCCGCGCGAAGCGCGTTCTTTTTTCTGAATGTCCAACATGATCTCGCGAAACTGTGGCCAAGTCCACGCCTTATCAAGCGAGGAAGGCGGGGTGATGCCGTGCTTGTCGAGGATGTCCTTGTTATAGACCACTGCCTGGGAACTCTCGTTGGTTGCTGGGCCGTAAAACTCCCCTTTCCATTGAGCAGGCGGGACCGTTCCTGGCAAAAAATCGTCGAGGTCTGCCTTGGGGAAGTAGTCGGAAAGCGACTTGAGAATGCCGTTTGCGGCGTAGCCGCGCAGTTGGGGACCGTCGACGATCGCGATAGACGGTACGGTCTGCTGCTGCGGAAACGCACGAATCGTGCGGTCCCAATCCGCCCAAGGTACTGTCGCGATGTCGACTGGCACGTTCGCGCCGATCCACTGTTTCATCGACGCCTTAGACGCATTTATGAGGTTATCGTAGGGGACCCATAGCCCATTCAGTGAGGTCGGGGCTCCAGTTGGTGAGGTGCTACCCCCCGGTGTGCAGGCGGCGAGGAAGGATGGTCCAGCCAAGGCGGCCATCCCGAATAGGCTGCCACGGGTGAGAACCTGTCGGCGGGTGAGAGAATTGCTGCTCATTTCTAGACCTTTCTTCATTGAATCGTGAGATTGGTGCGTTGGCTAGTTGCGCCATACCTATCCAGGTGTTCGAGTACGTTTTGTGACTTTGCTGTGCGTTAGTTGTCGGTCAAATCGTCACCTACTTTCGTTGAATCGTCATGTGTAAGGTGCGGCGGTCAGCGTCGGACAAGTGCGCGGCTCCAAGCCGTGACGTCCAGACCGTTGGTGTCCGCCACGACCTGACGCCAGGCTTTGGGCAGTCCCTCAGCGCCAGTGACCGCGCCCGCGATGGCACCTGCCATTGCCGCAACGGTGTCGGTGTCTCCGCGGGCGTTGCCGGCGACCCGGATGGCTATTTCTGGATTGCGCTTGGCGTACGCGGCCGCTGCGAATGCCGCTGGCACAGATTCGGTGGTGGCCTCACCCATGCCAATGACCTCACTCAAGACTCGAGTTACGTCGACCTCCGTAGTCGCATCGACTGCGAGTTCGACAGCCGCGACTATTCGTTCGGCCACAGAAGCACCGTATATCCAGGTCCCTCGCTCTTCCCCCCAGCGCGCCGCCACCAGCGCCTGGGCCAGAGTCTCGTTCCAGCTGAGACCGCGAATACCCGCCCAGACGGCCGCAGCCACGGCCGCAGCCCCGGATATGGCGATCGAGGTGTTGTGGGTGGGTAAACAGGCAGCCTCGACATCCGCAAGCATTGCGTCGAAGGTGTAATCGTTTAGGGCCGCCCATGCGCCCACGACAGCGATTCGCATTGGAGCTCCGTTGGTGACTCCGGTGACTCCAGCAAGCTCGACAGGGGTGCCTGCTTTGAGTGCCGCCATCGCGCGCTTTGTGCTCGGGCCCACAGCGAGGCTATCCTGACCCCCGACGCTGTCCAGCCATTTCTCGAGCTCGACAGCCACAATGTTGGCATCGAGCGCTCCAGCTGAATGCTCGAACGCGATGGTCAGCGACTGTGCCTGCTCAGTGTCGTCAGTGATACGGCCGGCCTCATAGCCCGCGTGATAGGGGGAGTTTGCGGGGCCAGGTTCCATACTCGTTCTCCACACAGGAAGCTTCAGAAAGGAGTTGGGCATGCCGAACGCGTCACCGCAGGCTTGGCCCCAGAGGGCGCCTTCGGTTCGCGCCAGGCGCTGGTCGAGGGTGAGAGGGACGGACTGATCAATAGTCATGCTTCTGCTTTCTCTGCCGATGGTGAGTTGGTTCAGTGAGGGAATTGCGCCCCGACGAGCGCATACTATGGCAGCGGCAAGCGCGGCAACTCGACCTGCGGCGGCAGGGGATTTGCCGCTAAGTATCGCCCCGATGAAGGTCCCGCCGAAGGTGTCTCCGGCTCCAGTGGTGTCGACAACTTCGACGCGCTCTGCTGGCACAGTCAAATCGCCGCCGGAGTCAACAATGCGTGCCCCCTGAGGCCCGCAAGTCTCGACGCGCATGACGACTTCGCCCAAGTTTGCCGCAGCGAACTGACGATGATCCGCGACAGCGATGCTCCAGCCGGGGTGGCTCGGTGGAATCTCACCAATGATGCTGACCGGAGTCTGGGTTCGGATACACTCCGCCAGAATGTCCTCACTCCACGCACCCCAGCGGGGCGTAAACACGACGTGCTCCACACCCTCGAGTAGTTTTTCGACCTCCGTCGCTGACATCACGACCGCGGCAGGAGGTTCGGACCAGGCTAGCCGCCCCTGAGGCGCATCGATCAGCACCGCTCGCACCATCCGAGTTACAACGGGACAAAAGTCGATGCTCACCCCAGCTGCTGTAAGTGCATTCCGGAGAGCGTCGCCCTCGTCGGAAACTCCTGCGTGAGGCAGAGGATGCCAGAGCCGGACTGGCGTCTCAGCCGCGGCCGCGATGGCGACGGTGGGTGCCGAACCACCCGGGTACCAAGCGTTCGGGGTGACATGAAGCACGCCGACGTCCTCCGCATTCGGCATGTCATCCGTCACGAAGATGCCATCGGCTGTGGCGGCATTGCCAACTACCAGAAGCATTCAATCTCCATCGCTCAGGGGCCTGAACCTTTGGTCAATCGACCCTGTTCAAAATAGGTTTGGTTTACCATACCTCAAGACCAATTGTTTTGGGAAGAGCGGGGTCTCCTCGGTCGACGCACACCCACGAGGACGCGGTGTAGCGACAGCAATGCTTCGTTCACCATCGCCGACTGTCAATCGCAGGCAACAGTGCAATCCAGGGCAAAGCGGGTCCAGCATTCCCCACGGGAACCTCCCGGTCGCCTTCTCTGACGCGGAGCGCTCTCAAAAGAACCGACATGACAGGTATGGGCGCCAGAGTCTACCCAGTGTCACAATTTCCGCGCCCCGTGGGGACGTCTTGCGCTGATTGTCTCGCCGTTTGCACGGACGGACGTCTTTGCGGACGTTCCGAGGAAACATTTTCCCCGCGGCCAAGGACCGACCTCCTGAACCCACTCATAAGAACAGCCCGTCGTCGGAGATGAGTTGCGCGACACGATCGACCGTTGACAACACACACATCTGTAAATAGGTTTGGTTAATCATACCTTCTGACCAATTCGAAGGAAAGGCCGCTATGAAGTCACGTTCTTTGTCCATCGCCAGCCCGGGCGTCATAGATGTCGTCGAGCAGGAGGTCCCGCGGCTTGGACCAGACGATCTGTTGGTTAACGTTCGCGTCGGCGGCGTGTGTCGAGGCGACGTCGAAGCGTTCCGTGGCGACGAATCGGTACCGACACCGTACATCGGCGGACACGAATCAGCGGGCACTGTGCTAGAAGTTGGATCCACTGTCACACGATTTCGTGCTGGCGACAATGTCGCGCTGCTCGGCGACGGGCGCTTCACACAGTACTCAGTTGCAAACCAAAGAGAGGCTGCACTCCTCCCCGACGACATCTCGGATTGGCGCGATTGGGTCATTGAACCGGTCGCGTGTGCAGCCAACGGCGTCGATGTTGCTGGCGTTTCCTTCGATGATGTCGTCGGAGTCGTGGGCGCCGGGTACATGGGCCAGTTGGTCATTCGCGTCCTAAGAAGCACACCATTTCGCGAACTCATCGCTTTTGACGTCAACGACGCTGCACTCGCTGCAGCTGAGCGATCGGGCGCCACGCGTACCTACCGCGTCGACCAGCCCGAAGAAGAGCTGGATCGCGAACTCGAAAGCGTGATTTTTCGGCGCCCCATGCCGGCCTCGTATGTGCTCCCCGGCTTGGAGAACGGACCGTTCGATGTTGTCTTCGAAACCTCCGGCACAGCTCAAGGATTGCGTACAGCCAGCCGACTTGTGCGGGTCGGCGGGATGCTCGTAATGTTCGGCCACCAGCGCGGTCTGGTGGAGATCAACGGAACGCAGTGGCACTTGAAAGGAATTCGCGTCGTCAACGGCGCCCCAATGAGCGCGGTTGACTTCCACGACATCCTGAACCGCACCGCGGCAATGATTTCGGCCCAGCGAATTGATCTGCGCAATCTGGTTTCGCACTCAGGATCCCTCGACGACGGCCAGATTGTGTACGACGCCTCAGGCAAACCCGGCTACGTGAAAGGCTCGATCCTGTTCGATGCCTCCACATCGGGAGAATCAGCATGAAACGCGGGGCAATGGTCGGCTGCTACACCAATTCGACCCTGGACGAGGCACTCGCTTTCCTCGCCGGGGCGGGCGCTGAAGTTGTCGAATTGAGTACGTGGGGCCGTAGCGTTGCTATGGAGTACAGTTTGGATGATCTGCTGACGTCCGCACCGAGACGAAAGCTCCTCACGGACAAACTTGCGTCCTACGGGCTATCGGCAAGCTCGATCAGTTGTCACGGGAATGCTTTGCACCCGAACGACAATATCCGGAACGAACAACAATCACTTTTCCGCGACACCGTCCGCCTGGCAAATCTCCTCGAGCTTGACACGGTGGTGGACTTCTCTGGGTGCCCCGGCGACAATCCTGACGCAAAGTACCCAAATTGGGTCACCTGCGCTTGGCCAGATGACTACGCCGAGATCCATCAGTGGCAATGGTCCGAAAGGATCATTCCATATTGGATCGAGACAGCCGACTTTCTCAAATCTGAGGGTGTGCGGGTCGCCATTGAGATGCACCCCGGAATGTCTGTCTACAACCCGCGCGACTTGCTGCGTTTGCGCGAGGCTGCTGGCACAGCGGTCGGCGCAAACCTAGACCCAAGCCATCTTTTTTGGCAACAGATCGATGTGATCGGCGCAATTCGACTCCTTGGGGAGTCGATTTACCACGTCCACATGAAGGATTCGGAAGTTCGCACTCACCGCTCCGCCGCTGTGGGAGTCTTGGACACAACCCCGTTCCGGGAGTGGGCGGATCGCGGCTGGTTGTATCGCACACTCGGGCACGGGCACTCGAAAGAGTTTTGGGCGAAGTTCATCACCACGCTCAAAGAGGTCGGTTACTCTGGCCCACTTAGCGTGGAGCACGAGGACGTGCTCATCCACGTCGAGGACGGCATGCGTCAGGCCCTCGCGCTGATCAAAGATGTCGCGCCAACAACCAACGAAATCAATCGTTGGTGGGAGTCCTAGGCGCTTTCGACAGCGCGGTCATGACGGCTTGGGCCACAACGGTAGGGTCTCGGCTGTGAGCCAAAGCGGCTCGAGTCGATTTACCCCAGCCGTCGGCGACCGCGCTGGCGCAAGCGCCATGAGTACGCAACGCATGCACGAAAGCATCGCCCACTATGGCGAAATCGAGTGGGGTTGAACTAGGACGAGGATAGTCGTCGGGGTACAGAGTCCGTCCAACGGTGTGCGAAACGCCCCCGTATCCGCCCACTGCGACGACTGCAGCTCCCCTTGTGAGGCTGAGCCGGCATTCTTCGACAACTCCGGGCTCCAAGTTCGGGCCCGGTGTGGCGCGCCCTCCCACCGCAACTCTGCTGTGAGTGGTTCGAGCCACTAGCTGTCTAAGGGCTGTCAGCGCCGACGCCGCATCGATGTCGTGCACAGAGAATCGAGGCCCGTCCAGGGTGAAAGCTGTTCCAACAGAACTGACCAAGACCAACTTGCCCGTTTTCCCGAGTCGGGCCTGAATATCATGTAGTGCAGTGATCGGATGTCGCTCATACTCGATCTCAGGAACAAGAAGCTCAAACGCCACGCGCTCACCCGCACGCCGTCGAGCCTCGTCGGCAATTGCCCAGGTTACGCCATCGTCCGTGAGGCGCCCGCAGAAGACAATGACGCCTCCCGCGTCAACGGTCTTGCCGACGATTTCAGCACCGAGTGAAAAGAGGTCGTCTTCAGCTAGCCCGTACTCCGCGATGTCGTGGCCAAGTGAGAGCGACAGGGCCACGCGAAGCCCTGCCAACTCCATTGCATCAGCCTCGGTGAGAGAATGCTGCGTCAAATGCGGCTCCGGGGGCGTCTACAGCGTTTGTCCGCACAAAATCAAGTGCTTGCGGGGCGCCGATGAGCCGGTCCATTCCAGCGTCTTCCCACTCAACCGACAATGGACCACGGTAATCGATCTGGTTGAGGGCTCGGAAGCAGCGCTGCCACGGCACGTCACCGAGCCCAGTGGAAACGAAGTCCCACCCGCGACGTTGATCAGCCCATGGCAGATGGGACGAAAGGCGCGCGTTTCGGCCGTTGCCTGTGTGCACCTTTGAATCCTTGCAGTGAACATGATAAATCCGGGACGCAAAGTCAAGGATGAAACCAACGGGGTCAATGTCCTGCCAGACCATGTGACTCGGATCCCAGTTCAAGCCGAACGCTTCACGGTGTCCAATGGCTTCCATAGTCCTCTGTGCAGTCCAGTAGTCGAAAGCAATTTCACTGGGGTGCACTTCAAAAGCGAACCGAACGCCTACCTCGTCGAACACATCGAGGATGGGATGCCATCGCGCTGCAAAATCTTTGTACCCCTCCTCTATCATCCCGTCAGGGACTGGCGGGAATCCTGCAACGGTCTTCCAGATAGAGGACCCAGTGAACCCAGTCACGGTATCTGCGCCAAGTCGGGCTGCCATCCGCGCAGTATTCTTCATTTCCTCGGCTGCGCGTTGGCGCACGCCCTCTGGGTTGCCGTCGCCCCAGACGCGGTCCGGGACGATTTCGCGGTGGCGGCGGTCGATCGGGTCATCACATACCGCCTGACCAACTAGATGGTTGGAGATAGCCCACATCTTCAGATCATGCTTCTCCAGGACCTTACCTCGGGACTCGACATACTCAGCGTCGTCCCAGCGTGAGACGTCAAGGTGGTCCCCCCAGCTCGCAAGCTCAAGCCCGTCGTAACCCCACTCGCCCGCAAGGCGGGCGACTTCTGTGAAGGGCAAATCAGCCCACTGACCAGTGAAAAGGGTGATGGGTCTCGGCATTTTCATGCTCCTTACGTAGTCAAAAGGCGGGATTAGACGATCACTCCACAGTGGTCCACACACTTCCACTTTGCGCACTGGTCTCGACTGCCTGGAGTGTGCGCTGCACTTGAAGGCCCTCAGCGAAGGTGGGCGAGATGGGTATCCCTTCGGAAATTGCAGTCACAAAGTCTGCGACCTGGTGGGAAAACGCGTGTTCATATCCCAACATGTGACCTGCCGGCCACCACGCGCTGACGTACGGATGGGACGGCTCGGTCGCGATCACTGAAGTGAAACCTTGCCTGTCATTCGGCGCGGTTGCGTCAAATACCTGAAGAGTGTTCATCGCTTCGAGGTCAAACGCAACGGCACCTCGTGAGCCGGACACCTCGAGACGAAGCGCATTCTTCCGCCCTGTGCTGAACCTCGTTGCCTCGAACGTCGCAAGGGCGCCCGAATCGAATCGCCCGACGATAAGGGCGCGGTCATCAACCGTAACCTCTCCTCGCTCTGTGCGCGTCGTGCCAGAGAGCCCAACTTTCTCGCCAAGCAGGGGCCTCTCGGTGACTATTGTCTGCAAGGTCCCGGATACGGCCGAGAGAAAAGACCCCGTGACGTACTGTGCCAGGTCAATCGCGTGAGTGCCAAGGTCGCCGAGGGCTCCCGAACCTGCGCGTTCCTTGTCAAGGCGCCAGGTCAATGGCACCTCGGGATCGATGAGCCAATCTTGCAGATAGCTCGCCGTGACATGTTGAATATCGCCTACCATTCCTTGATCGACAAGGCGTTTGGCCAGCCCGATGGCGGGAACGCGGCGGTAGGTGAATCCAACCATGGATATGGTTGTGGCTTGAATCGCCGCTACCGCCATCTCTTCCGCCTCGGCGACGGTGTTCGCCAACGGTTTCTCACACAGCACATGCTTGCCCGCGTTAAGCGCAGCGACGGCGATCTCTGCGTGGCTGTCGCTAGGTGTCACGATGTCGACGATGTCTATCGACGGATCTGCGACAACCGTCCTCCAGTCGTCGGACGAGTTGTGCCACCCCCATCGATTTGCGGCCGCGCGCGCAGAGCCCAAACTGCGCCCGACGAGACACGCCATCTCGACTCGCGCCGGAAGATCGAAGAAGTGCGGCGCAACTCGCCAACCTTGTGAGTGAGCGGCACCCATGAAGCCATGACCGATCATTGCTACTCGAAGCGGCGACATGACCATGACTACTCGGTTCGGCTGGCGCGCTCATTGGCCGCCACTGTAGCGCTTGAAATCTCAAGCGGGAGCGGGTCGTCCGTCAGTCGGCGCAGCTGTTCTTTGCGCGATTCGCTGAGGAATGACGATTCGATCCCGTTCCTCACGAGCGCGACGATGTCAGACTCGTCAAGTTCCAAAACCTCGATGACGGCAGAGAAATTGTCGTCAATGTATCCACCGAAGTATGCCGGATCGTCCGAATTCACCGAGACGAGTAACCCGTCGTCAAGCATTCGTTTGAGGGGGTGGGCTTCAAGGCTCGTGACCCCATTGAGCCGGACATTTGACAACGGACAGACAGTGAGCGGCACCCGCTCTCGGCGCAATCGGTCAACGAGTTCAGGATTTTCGAGGCTGCGATTACCATGATCGATGCGGTCAACGCGAAGCACGTCAAGCGCCTCAACCACGTACTCTGCAGGGCCTTCTTCACCAGCGTGTGCGACCAACCTCAAGCCCATCTGTCTGGCTTCTGCAAACACTTCTGCGAACAACGACGGTGGATTCCCGACTTCTACTGAATCAAGGCCGACGCCAAGGAGGTCGGAAGATCGGCCCGCCACCGAACGGAGCACAGACAGTGCCTCGTGTACTGGCCGGTCTCGCAAAAAACACATAATCAAGCCCGCCGAGATACCCAGGTCGTGCGCGCGCGCAACTCCGTCTAGCAGGCCGTCAATGACCGCATCAATCGGTACGCCACGGCTCACGTGTGTCTGGGGGTCAAAGAAGATTTCTGCATAAACGACTCCCGCTTGCGAAGCCCGCTTCAGATAGGCGTGCATTAGGTCGCTGAAGTCATCAGGGGTCTGCAGCACCGCACAACACTCGTAATACAGCTCAAGGAAGCTGGACAAGTCTTTGAAGTCCATCAATTGCTTCAGATCATTAACATCCGCGTATGGCAATTCCACTTTGTTTCGCTGCGCAATCGCGAACGTCATCTCGGGTTCGAGGGTTCCCTCAATATGGACATGGAGCTCGACCAGCGCCTTCATCCGATCATTCCTCCTCCGCGAGGGTGGCAGGACAGTTCTAGCTGCGCAAAACACCAATATCGACCGCCGGCACCTAAACGTATCAAGGTACCGACAATCAGTCCAATTAACTTTTGGCGAAGGACGCTCATGAATCCATGGACTCCTGTGAAAGAGGGTCGCCAGCTAATTAACCGACAGCGGCATTGAGCGTGACTAGATTGCTGCCATGTCCTGGAATCGGGAAAAGTGTCCCTGGAATGCGACAGTGATCGTCTTGGTCGGGCCGTTGCGGTGCTTGGCCACAATGAAGTCCGCCTCGCCCGCGCGCGGGTTGTCTTTCTCGTAGGCACTCTCGCGATGCAGCAAAATCACCATGTCAGCATCCTGCTCTAGCGATCCCGACTCGCGCAGATCGCTCAGTGCCGGCATCTTGTCCTGACGCTGCTCAGGACCACGGTTCAACTGAGACAGGGCGACAACAGGCACCTGAAGCTCCTTTGACAGCAGCTTGAGCGCCCGAGAAAACTCGCTCACCTCCTGCTGACGCGACTCCACCCGCTTACCGCTGGTCATCAACTGCAGGTAGTCAATGATCACCATCTTGAGACCGACCCGCTGTTTGAGTCTGCGGCACTTGGCCCGAATCTCCACCAGAGTCATATTTGGGCTGTCGTCGATGTACAGAGGCGCATCGTTGATGCGGCCGCGCGTGTTGGCGATGGTGGTCCAGTCGCGAGAGTCCACTGTCCCCTTGCGCATGCCCTGCAGGGGCACCGAGGACTCCGCCGAGAGTAACCGCATAGCGATCTCACTACGGCCCATTTCCAGCGAGAAGATAATCGAGGGCAGATTATTCTTGATGGATGCTGCCCGCGCGAAATCCAGAGCCAGCGTCGATTTACCGAGCGCCGGCCGCGCCGCGACAATGATCAACTGGCCTGGGTGCAACCCGTTGGTCACTTCATACGAAGATTGACTTTAGCTCCGTCTCCGCTTTGCGTCGGTGTCGGTGTCGGATCAGTATTCCTTTTCACCACTATTGGATTCTTCAACGTCAGAACTTCTGGAGAGCGTACTGCACGGTTCGATCTCGAGGCCCGTCAAGTTCGAGAAGGTAGACACCCTGACTATGACCAATCCCGAGTTCTCCGTCGATGACGGGGAGCTGGAGCGATTGGACTCCGAAGACAAGGCGAACGTGTGCAGCGGCATCTTGTGGGCCGTCATACTGGTGAACAAAAGGACGATCGACCGGAATGGCCTGCTCTATGAACAAGCGAATGTCCTGCAACGTCGTTCCGTCCACACCCGAATTGAAGATGAGCGTGCAGGTCGTGTGTGGGAGGAAGATGTGCAAAATTCCGTCCGCGTGATCACCTCGGGCAGCATTGCGGAGTTGCGTGGTGACATCCACATAACCTGTCGGTGCAGGAAAGCCCTCCGCCGGCCGGGTATTAACGCTAATACTTTCCCACTTCGCAAGAGTTGTATTCATCGATTAATGCCTTTCAATTGTGCCTGTCCGCTCGCGGCCATCTATGACGCGAACACGGGAAAGCAAGAGCGAGATTGGCGCCCAAGAAACCTTATTGGAATTGGTCATACTAATATAACCTATGCCTTTTGGCCGAGCGACACTACGTTCTCCTTGCGCGGGTAAGTTGGCTGCCCCTTTACTGGCACACCGACTGGCGTGGTTGCCCTCAATCACGAGGTTCGCAGCTGCAGATCGAACTCTGCTATCCCTGTGACTCACTGACGCCAAACTGGCTCACCCCAACAGGAAAGCCTCCGAGTGCGCTACGCCCAAGAGAGAGTCCACCGGATTAGTCAACTTGTAGCCTGTTTTCAGCCTGAACTCGGTCGTATCGGAATTTGACGCGGCTGCCAAGCCACGACGTTACCGACACCTCCGCCAGTCGGCCATCCTCGGCTTCAGTCGCAGACTTCACGACGTAAAGTGGTGCGTCGAGATAGGTATTGAGAAGCAACGCTTTCGACGAGTTTGCAATTCCCACGTGCATAATGTTTTGCGTAATTGCGGGTCGAACACCGTATCGGTTGTAGAGCGTCTCCGAGAGCGAGCCGTTGTCTAATGGGCTTTCGGCTATGTCAGGCGCGACGTCCTCGGGGACCCAAGACTCAGTTATGCCGATCGGCGCACCGTCCACGAGCTGTAAACGTTTTAGGTAGGCCCACCCCACCAGAACCTCGTCTAGGGGCAAACCCAGTTCGACGAGCAGACCATGCGGGGCGTCAGCTCCCGTAGTGGAGTCGATCTGCCTCGAAGTAGCCGCTTTGCCAGCCTCGGCGGCTCTGTCTCGCCAGGATCCGGTGAGGCCAAGATCGTGTTGAACAGTCGACACTCTTTCAGAGACGAATGTCCCTGAGCCGTGCTTTCGAGTGATATAGCCCTCGCGCGCTAGATTGTCCAGTGCCTGCCGCACTGTGATTCGACTCACCCCATAGGCTTCCGCGAACTCGCGTTCAGTCATTAGGCGCGCGCCGGGAGCCAGCGCTCCTTCCTCGATTTGCCGTCTCAATTCACGGCTAACCTGCCCCCATGCTGCAACGGGAGAACTGTGCACAACTTCGAAATCCACCACGGTAGTCATTGTGTCGCATTTCGGGATCGATCGAGCGCAACAAACGCACAAAGGCATCTTGGT